>CAMTON010000082.1 GCA_947074105.1 uncultured Bacteroidales bacterium | reverse complement strand
CTTCTTGGTATATCTTACAAAAAGATGCCTAACGCGAGTATCTATGATCAGGACAGAAACGGTAACGATACTGAAAACTTCTTCAATATTCCTGCTACTTCTTCAATCCACAACGATCAGAAGAATCTTCGTAACCCTGTCGCCGTTGCGAAACTTGCAACTAACAGACAGCAGCTTTACAGAATCATCCCTGTATTCAGCTTACAGTATGACTTCCTTGATCCTGAGAAACATAAACTTCAGTATAACGGTTATGTGAACTTCGATATCAACAATACGAAGACTAACAAGTTCCTTCCTCACCAGGTATCGAACATTGCATGGAACAACAGCGGTGTAAACCGTGCCGATGATTCTGACTCTGAATCTTTGAATATCAGAACTGATAATAATATCAACTTCACTCCGAAGTTTGCAAATGAAGATCACAGTCTTGTACTTTACGGATCATGGCAGCTTACGACAGGTAACTCAAATGCACAGGGTCTGACAACATTCGGTCTTCCTTCGGGAGAAATTGTCGATCCTTCTGCTCTTGGTTATCTTGAAGGTATTTCTTCAAGCAGAAGTAACTGGAGATCTATGGCGCTACTTGCGCGTTTCCACTATGCTTATAAAGGAAAATATATCTTAAGCGGTAACGTTCGCCGTGACGGTAGTACACGTTTCGGAAAAGGTCGTAAATGGGGTACTTTCCCAACACTTTCAGCAAAATGGATCATCTCTGATGAAGAATTTATGGAATCATCTAAAAGCTGGTTAAGCATGCTTGCGGTACGTCCTAGCTGGGGTATCACGGGTAACCAGCCGAATGCTGAATACCTTCACTTCAGCCGTTACGCGGTTGACGGAAGTTATATCGATATGACAGCAATCAAGCCTGTAAATCTACAGCTTTCAGATCTTCGCTGGGAGAAGAATATTTCATTCAATGCCGGTGTTGACTTAGGTTTGTTCAACAACAGACTTGTATTTGATGCCAACTACTATTACAGAAGAACTGAAGACCTTCTTTTCGCGAACGTAGAGATCTCTTCAACTTCAGGTTTCGGTACTCTTAGCTACCTCAATGCGGGTACTATGGAAAATAAAGGATGGGAGCTTAATGTCAACGGTAACGACGTTATCAAAACAAAAAACTTCGCTCTTGACCTTCGTTTCAATATCGCAGACAACAGAAATGTCATCACTGAACTTGACGACAGAATCGTAGCGACAAAACAGGGTGAATTCAACAAAAAGAACGGTCAGTTCCTTGAGAGATTCCAGGTAGGACATCCTTTCGGATCTATCTATGGTTTCAGATACCTTGGTGTATATCAGTATGACAAATATGACGAAGACAAAGGACACCTTAATGCTCCGGTAGCACGTGATGCGAGCGGTGCGGTTATCAAAGACTCTAAAGGTGAGCCTCTTCCAATGATGTTCTGCTATAATGACGAAAGTATCCGTTATAAATTCCGCGGAGGTGACGCTATCTATGAAGACGTCAACAATGACGGTAGTATTGACGAACTTGATATGGTTTACTTAGGAAACTCAAATCCTAAGTTCAACGGAGGATTCAGTGCTACAATGAGATATAAGAAACTGTATATGACAGCATTCTTCAACTTCCGTTACGGAAACAAGATCATCAACTCTGCACGTATGTATGCTGAAAACATGTACGGAAACGATAATCAGAGTGTGGCTGTTAACTGGCGCTGGAGAAAAGACGGTGACGTGACTGAAATCCCAAGAGCTCTTTATAATGAAGGTTACAACTGGCTTGGTAGTGACCGTTATGTAGAAGACGGTTCATTCCTTCGTTTCAAATATCTTGTGTTCGGTTATACAATGCCTAAAGACTGGCTTAAAGCATACGGAATCCAGGGTGTGAGACTGAATCTTACTTTCAATAACCTGTTTGTATTTACAAAATATACAGGTCTTGACCCTGAAATCAGTGTGAACACTACAGGTCTGTCATATGACAATGCTAAGACACCTCGTTCAAGAGACTTCACAATAGGAGCTACAATCGATTTCTAACCAGGTTTAATTTTTAGAGAGAATACAATGAAAATAAATAAAATAATATCAATAGCAGCCTCATTATTCATCGGTACGACTTTAACAAGTTGTACCGACTGGCTGGACCTGAAACCGGAAGGTCAGATCGTATTTGATGATTTCTGGCAGGATAAATCGCAGGTAGAAGGTATGCTTGCAACATGCTACAAATCTTTCACTACGGACGGTGCTTCAAACAGCATGCTTCTATGGGGGGAACTTCGAGGAGATAACGTTATCGAGGGAGAAAGTGTCGGCAGTGATGTCAAGAAAATGCTTGAAGTCGATATCGACGCGGAAAACTGGATCTGCAACTGGGGTTCAATGTACACGATAATCAACTACTGTAATACATTTATCAAATATGCTCCTGATGTACCGAGTCTTGACCCTAACTTCACGGTAGGAGAATGTAACACTATGATCGGAGAGGTAAGAGCCTTGAGAGCTATGGCATATTTCTATCTTGTAAGAACATTTAAAGAAGTTCCTTATATTGATGAGCCGAGTATCACAGATGATCAGGACTACAATAAGGCAAAATCTTCAGAAGATTTCGTTCTTGATAAGATAGAAGCTGATCTGATCGCTGCGGAAAGAGTCGTAAGAACTCAGTTCGACAAGACTGCAAGCACGAAAGGCCGTATTACAAAGAATGCCGTAAGAGCAGCGCTTGCAGATGTTTACCTTTGGAGAAACCAGTATGCAAACTGTATTGCAAAATGTGACGAGGTTATGGCTGATACGACACTTAAACTTGTAAAGAATGTAAACAATAATGTTTACTCTCAGATATTCGGAAGAGGTAACTCAACGGAATCTATCTTCGAGCTTCAGTATAACAACGATATCCAGTGGAACAACTCGACTAAGATTTTCTACGGAACAAGCGGTAACCTTTCCGATCAGCGAGGTGAGGTCTATGTACCGGAATATCTTATAACTGCCGGAAATTCTTCACCTTTCTCTTATCAGATCACTGCGAGAAAGAAAGAAGCTGACAACGACAAAAGAAAAAGTTACAATTTCGTAGCTGATGATCAGTCTGGTATAAACCTTGTGTTCAAATATGCAGGTAGTGACTGGACGGAAGGAACGATAAGAAACATCTACAGCTACAGATCGAATACATCAAACTGGATTATGTACCGTCTTCCTGACGTAATGCTTATGAAAGCGGAAGCTCTTGTAGAGCAGGCGAAAGGTTATGAAACAAGCGGTTCTGACGAAGAAAGCGGAACAAATCCGAACCAGGACAGAATCAACAATCTTCTGGCTCAGGCTCTGAAACTTGTAAACGAGACATATGAAAGAGCGAATAAGTCGACATCTTTCGGTTCTTCTTCTTCAAGTACTAATGTAGAGCTTCTTATAGAAGATTATAACTCGACAAGCAAGATGAGTGACCTTGTACTGAGAGAACGTCACAGAGAGCTTATGTTTGAAGGTAAACGCTGGTTCGACCTTATGAGACTTGCCCGCTGAGGAAATGACGGAGAGGGAGACCCTACACCTCTTGTAAATATCGTAAGCGCTAAGTTTGAAAAAGACGAAGCGATGCAGAAAAGCAAGATGTCTGTAATGAACGCTCTTTATCTTCCGATTCCTCAGAGCGAGATCAATGTAAATAAATTGCTGGAACAGAATCCTTTCTACCAGGGTGCAGGAGGAAACAGTTCGACTATTAATTAATCATTAACTATTTAGTGAATATTAATTATGAAGATTAAAAATATTTTTCGCAAAAAATACGTTTCAGCTTTATTTATCGGAACATCTCTTGTGCTTGTGTCATGTGACGCAGATAATGTAGGCAATTATTATACATTTACAGGAGAGACGGTAGGTCAGTATCTGGAAGCAAGACCTGAAAGTTTTTCAGAGTTCTGCAGCGTTCTTGATACGACAAAAGTGATGAGTCTTCTAAAGGCTTACGGCAGCTATACATGTTTTGCTCCTACCAATGAGGCAATGCAGAAGCTGTATGATGATTACAACGTAACTTCTTACCGACAGCTTAAAGAGATCGAACTGAAGAAAATCGCAAATGATCATATCATTAAAGATTATACGATCAGAAGATCTGATTTCAAAAGCGGCCGACTTTCCCAGAAAACGATGAGCGACCGATATGTGTCGATGTCACTTGACGGAACGGGAAGTTATTTTGTAAATGAAACATCAAGAATAGATCCTTTGCTGAGTGCCGACTCTATTCATAACGGTGTGGTTTATGCTCTTGAACTGCCTTTGCAGCCAACCGAGATGAATCTTGCCGAACTGATAGAGCATGATGCCAAAGCATACGGAAGATTCACGATTTTTGCCAGAGCACTGAAAGAGACTCTGCTTTCCGAATCACTTAAAGAGGTGCAGGACGAAAGTTATGATCCGACAATATATGAAGCTATAGAACCGGATAACAAATGGCCGCAAGCGAAGAAATTCGGTTATACGGCACTTATCGAAAGTGATTCGGTTTATCTTCATTGCGGAGTAGTTTCTCAGATAGAGGATGAAGACCTTGCTTTAGAAGAGCTGAAAAGTTACGCGAAAAGTATTTATGACAATACATATCCCGAAGATGCAGGAAAATATGATAATGATTTGACTCACAGCAAGAATCCTCTGAACAGATTTATAGCTTATCATCTTCATGATAAGCAGATGAACAGAGAATTTTACACTGAAAAGCATTTTGATAAGAGTTATACACAATCTATGGGCTCAAATGCCGTTTATACAGAATATGTAGAGACAATGTGTGATAACACGCTTATGGGTGTAACTTATAAAAGTGCTGCGGCAAAGAACGTTATTAATAATTCTGACGTGACTTTCCTTCCGGGTTATACGGATAAAGACGCTATCAACGGAGTTTATCACGAACTTACCGGAGTTCTTGTTTATGACAAGAAATGGATATCAGAAATGACATCGACAAGAATGAGAATGGATGTATGTTCTTTTTATCCTGAACTGACAAACAACGGATACAGATATGACAAACAGGGATTCAGAATTCCAAAAGGTTATATCAAAGGTCTTGAGTTTGACGATAACTCAAAGCTTAAGATAATCGGTCCTAATGATACATGGAGAAACCTTTGCGGAGACGAGATGTGGGCGGATGTCGGATCTTACGATGTTTCGATAACTACTCTTGCTATTCCGAAAGGAGTATATGAAGTAAGAATGGGATATCAGGCAAACGCAAAACGAGGTGTAGTTCAGATTTACTGGGACGGAAAACCATGCGGAATTCCTCTTGATATGAATATAACTTCAGCGGATCCTAGTATCGGATATGAAATTCCTGGAAGCGTGGATGATGATCCTATGGGGTATGAAAACGACAAGATGATGCGTAACCGTGGTTATATGAAAGCTCCTAGCATGATATATACAACACACGGAGGAGGTAAAAGCGTAAGATATGACGCAACTGCCATCAGACGAATTCTGGGAATTTTCGAATTTCAGGAAGATGCAAAACACAGCTTCAGAATGAAATCGGTAAAAGAGGGCGAATTTATGATAGATTATTTTGAATTTGTCCCTACTGAATATCTTGAGTTCGAAGGGATTGATTAACGAATCTTCAAATTAGTAACTGAAAAATATTAATCACAATGATAAATAAACTAAAATATAACATTTTAATGGTTTCGGCTATCGGAGCAGGATTGGTTTCCTGCACCGATGAGTTTGATAATCATTATAATCAAAGCGTTGAAAGTACGGGAAAACTTGATGTTTCCTGTATGCAGTATCTTGAGGATAACAGCGAATTCGCGGCTTTTGTTGAAATGATCAAAGCTGCCGATTATGAACTTGCACTTTCTTCTGCACAAAACTATACTGTGTGGGCTCCTACCAACAGTGTACTTGCTGACGCAAGATCAAAAATGAATGATGCTTCATTTATGGCTCAGAACCCTGATTATATCAAAAATATCGTGGAAAGCCATATCGCACTTTTCTCTTATACTACTTCAGGTCTGAGCAGAAAAGCGGTAAGAATGAAAAACGGTAAGATCCATATTTTTGAATATAATGCCGGAAGCTACTCAATCGGAGAACAGGCTATGTCTAATATAGGCCGTTATATATCTCAGGGAGTTAATAACGGTGTCATCTACAGACTTGAGGATTCTCTAATACCTTACAGATATAATATCTTCGAATATATCGGTGAGACTCCGGGACTTGACTCTATGAAAGCTTTTCTTTATTCTTATAATGAAGAGGAGCTTGATAAGAACCTGAGTGTAGAGATCGGAACTGACGGAAACGGTGATCCTGTCTATGATACTGTATGGAAAGAAACAAATATCATCCTTGACAGAATTGGTGATATAAATGTAGAGGACAGTATCTATACAACTCTTCTTCTTAATAATGACGCATGGACAAAATCTTATGAAAGAGTAAGATCATCTTATAATTTTGATCCTGCAGAACTGAGCTATACTCAGCAAGAGGCAGATTCCATAACAAGATATTATGCCGGCCTTAGAATGGTTCAGCATCTTGTGTTCAGAAACGTGCCTGAGAATATCGCACAGCTTACAAATGATACAGACTCGATTTTCGCGGTGTCAAAAACCTCATTCCTGAGACCGGCGAGACTTTTCGAAAACATAGCTCATACGGAAGAGGTAAGTAACGGAATTGTTCATGTCCTTGATTCAGTACCTTTCACAGTGGAAGAAACTTATCAGCCTAAGATGACATTGTTTGCGGCAAACGCAGACGCATTGTATGGCAGAGAAGTTACCACATATCCGGGAACAGGAACTACGGAAGATGATTCATTTAATCTTTTCACAAGAAGTTATATTCATACATATACTAATAAAAAAGGAGAAGAGGTATCAGAAAACGTAAGCTATCTTCTGGCGCAGGGTATTTCAGGTTTCAATTATCCGATCAAAACACCGGGAGTGAAATTCTATATTCCTAATGTGCTTTCAGCTTCTTATAATATCTACTGTAAATTTATTCCTGATACGATTAATAACCTTCCTTATCTTGTAGGTTTTGATCTTAAATATAATCAGGATAACAGACAGGTTTCTGCATCCGAACTGACAGATATGACATTTGAAATTTCTACGGATCAGACAGAACCTGTACTAGTACTTAAGAATTTCAAATTCCCTTACTGTAATCTTTCCGCATCATATACGGGTGATTATGATAAGTTAAATACGAAAGTAATCCTTGAAGTCAAATCTCTTCCACAGAGACGTGAAGAGGGAAGGACTTATACTAAAGACCTAATGATCGAGTCAATAATCTTTGAGCCGGTAGAATAGTAATCAATTATGAGTAATTTAAAGAAATCAATAAATATGAAAGGCCAGAAACTTAGTTTGAAATGCCTTGTATCGGTGTTTTTTACTGCTCCATTTTTCGCCCACACTTATGCGGCAGGTGACACCCTGACAATCCAGGGTAATATCCGTAACGCATATAGTAAGGCTCCGATTTCGGCGGCGCAGATTACTGTAGCGAATCATCCTTTCTCTTCTATCAGTGATGAAGACGGTAATTTCACAATCAAAACCACTTCGTCAAGCGCGGTGCTTATTGTAAAGGCTTTTGATTATCAGGAAAGAGAAGTGCCGGTAAGAGGGAAAAAAGAAGTTACGATAAATCTGTATTCAGATAAATATTCCAACCTGTTTGAAAATCAGCAGACTTTCACAGGAGAAAAAAGATATTCTCAGCTTGCCACATCAAGCCGTCACGTAGCGGATCTTGACCGTGCACAGCCACTTACTGTTGACGAGCTTATCCAGAATGAACTGGGAGGTGACGTAAGAGGTATTAGCCGCGGAGGACAGGCAGGAGTAGGATCTTCACTGTTTATCCGTGGTATAAACTCTGTTAATGCCAACTCTCAGCCGTTATATGTAATCGACGGTGTAATATGGAACAATCTTTATGACGCGGAATCAATCCACAAAGGATTTTATTCAAATCCTCTTTTTGACATTGATCCGAGCGATATCGCAGATATCACTGTTCTTAAAGACGGAACATCTATCTATGGAAGTAAGGCATCAAACGGTGTGATCCTTATAACAACAAAAAGAGGGGTCGACATGACAACGACTATCAGCCTTAAAGCTTTTTACGGCTGGAGCGAAAAACCTAAGACAATCCCTGTGATGAGCGGCGATCAGTACAGATCTTATCTTACTGAAGTAATCGGTACCGCTGACGGTGTGAATGTTAACGCTATTGAACGACTTGATTTCCTTAATAACGATCCTTCACGTCCTTCATATAATAAATATCATAACAATACGTTATGGGATGATGAAATCTATCAGAGAGGTGTAACACAGAACTATCATCTTAATGTAAACGGAGGTGATGAAAAAGCTCTTTATAATTTCTCTTTAGGTTATACAGGAAATGACGGAGCTCTTAAGTCGACCGATATGCAGAGAATCACAACACGATTTAACGCCGATATCAACCTTACAGACTGGTTAAGCTTCGGATGGAACGTTGGTTTCTCTAATATACAGCGCTATATGCTTGATGACGGTGTTGATGAAAGTACATCGCTTACATATCTGAGCAAAATCAAAGCACCTTTCCTTAGTCCTTACGCTTATACTTCAACAGGTATCAGAACTAAGGTGTATGACGGAGGTGATGAGTTCGGAGTCAGTAACCCGTCTGCTTTGATTGAAAACTCAATCAATAAGATGAAACAGTACAGATTCAATATCGGTATCAATCCGGTGATCGATCTTGCAAAGAATCTGAAACTTGAAACGATGTTCGACTACAGTCTTAACAAGACTAAGGAAGACTTCCGTGCTCCGAGAAAAGGTCTTGCTGCTTTCACTCATTACAGCGATAACGGAACAGAACTTGGAACAATTCAGGATTATGTTTCTTCACAGGCGATGAGAGATCTTGCAATCTTTGATGATACCCGTCTTACATACTCTAAAACTATGGGTAACAACAATATCACAGCTATTGCAGGATGGAGATATATGATGAATATGTATGAGGCTGACTTTATTCAGGGTCATAACGGAGGAGAAAATGCGACAAGAGTAGATGATGCTCCGGACTTCAGAACAGTAGCCGGTGTAAACAATACAACAAAATATATCGCAACTTACGCTGCTGCAGATTATGCTTATAAAGGTAAATATCTTCTTTCTGTAGCGGCTTCGATGGATGCTTCGTCAAACTTCGGAACAAAAACAGAAGGCGGTTTCAAATTCCTTGGAACAAACTGGGGGCTTTTCCCTTCCGTTAACGCAGGATGGGTTATCTCTTCTGAAAAATTCATGCAGCCTGCTACTGCGATCAATCTGCTTAAACTTCGCGCAGGTTACAGCGTAACAGGTAACGACGGAATCGAGAATTATGCATCTCAGGCTTATTTCTCTTCAGTGCAGTTCCTTGACAGATTGAACGGTATCGTACTTTCAAATATCGCGAATCCTAAACTACAGTGGGAAACTACTTACAGAAAAAGCGTAGGTATCGATCTTTCGGTATTTGATGACAGACTTTCGGTAACAGCGGATCTTTATGATTCAAAAACCAAAGATCTTCTGATGCTTAAAGAACTTCCTCAGCATACAGGTCTTGACTATTACTGGGGTAATGACGGAGAGATGAGCAATAAAGGTTTCGAAGCTTCGGCTTATCTTAAACTGGTCAACATGAATAAGTTGAGATTTGACGTAGGCGCAAGCGTAGGAAAATATAAGAACGAAATCACTAAGCTTAACGGAAGCGAATATATCACTGAAATTCTTGGAGCAGAAATCCTGACAAGAGAAGGTCATGCAGCCGGAGTATTCTATGGATATAAAACTGACGGAGTTTTCTCTACAACTGCTGAAGCAAATGCCGCTAATCTTAAATTACTTGAGAAAAACGGTACTTTCACTCAGTTCGGAGCAGGTGACATGAAATTCGTTGACCAGGATAATAACGGAATCATCAATGAAAATGATAAAGTCGTTATCGGTGACCCTAATCCTGATTTCTACGGTAGCTTCACAGGACGTCTTGCTATGGGTAATCTTTCTGTAAGCGCATTGTTCACTTATTCATACGGTAACGATATCTATAACTACAACCGCGCTATGCTTGAAGCCGGATCGACAATCCATAATCAGACAACGGCTATGCTTACAAGATGGAATGCGGAAGGACAGCAGACTTCGGTTCCGAGAGCGGTTTACGGTGACCCGATGGGTAACTCAAGATTCTCTGACAGATGGATTGAAGATGGTTCATACCTGAAACTTAAGAGCGTTCAGATCTCTTATGATCTTCCGGTAAGACCTAAGTTCCTGACTGGAGTAACAATTTGGGGATCATGTAACAATGTATTCACATGGACAAAATATCTTGGGGCTGACCCTGAAGTATCTGCAGGAAATTCTGTGCTTTACCAGGGAATTGATAACGGATATCTTCCTCTTTCAAGAAGCTATTTCGTAGGAGTTAAAATCAGCTTGTAATAAAGAATTAAGATAAAAGCAAACAAAACGGGTTTCCGGTTTTACGGAACCGGGAACCTGATAAAATAAAAGTTATGAATAAATTTATCAAATCATCATTAGCTTTAGTGGCAGGTGTCTGCGGTATGACAATGGTCAGCTGTACGGATATGCTTGATACTAATTCTGACGGACTACTTTTTGAGAAAGATCACGGTATGACGTCAATCAATGATACATTATATTCAATGGCGGGTATTCTTTCGAAACTTCAGCCGTTGGCAGACAGATATGTGTTGCAGGGAGAGATAAGGGGAGACCTTCTGGCTACTACGGATAAGGCTGATGCTTATCTTCAGGAGATGAACAGCTTCAGCTATTCGCTTCCTGATAATCCTTACAGAAGCACTAAGGATTATTATGCGGTGATCAATAACTGTAATTACGTTATACATAATATCGATACTACGACTCTTGTAGATAACAAACAGGTAACACGTAAATTCTATGTCGCTGCAAAGACTGTAAGAGCATGGACTTATTTCCAGATGGGTCTTGGATTCAATAACGTGAAATGGTATGATAAACCTATCCTTGAGGTTGGAAATATCAACGATTATACAGAAATGGGCCTTGAAGATCTTATATCTACTCTTATCGCCGATCTTAATCCGTTCAGAAATGAAGAACAGGCAAATCTTGGAGAAATCGGAGGTTACAGAAGCGTGAAATCTTTCTATCCTATCAAACTTATGCTTGCGGATCTTTATCTTACACGCGGTTCGATAAATGATAATAAAGGTGACTATGAAGCTGCTGCTACTCTTTATATGGAGCAGATTATTAAAGAGCATTATCTGACATATAGTAGTTATTCAAATCGCTGGATTATTAGCAATAATATATTAAGTAACTTGTGGTCATATGCCTGGTTGTCATCAACTGTACCTTCAAACAGTCAGGTTATCGGATCTATAGTTAATTCAACGAAATACGGTTTTCAGTCAGAGATCGTAGCGATGAATGACTCTCTTGAAATCGTGGCGACGCCTAATTCTCTTAAATATTTTGAAGATCAGGTTTATTGCGGTTATGTTTACGATGCTAACTCTACTCCGCAGGATATTTATCTTTATAAGACAGATGGAGAGTCGATAGGTGACCTGCGTAAATTTTCAAGTGTAACCGGTACAAGAGAAGATCGTGAAGATTATAAGATTGTAAATAAATATACAGTACGTACAGTAGAGAATACGAATACTTCTACGAATGATGACGGAGAAGAGGAAGAAGAAAAAACATCTTATTTCGCATGTCCGACAACAAGAGTATCAATGATATATCTTCGTTATGCTGAAGCTGTCAACCGTCTTGGGAAACCGAATCTTGCTTTCGCTGTGTTGAAATATGGTCTTACTCCTGAAAATATCGCAGATAAGACTATCGTTCCTAATCACGAGAAGAATGTCACTTATATCCAGGATGAAGAGGGTAATATTACCGAGCAATTCGCTATGCCTTCTTATATGATTCTTCCTGCATCATTTGCAGAAAATAATTATGGTATGCGTGCAAAGGGATGTGGAGATGTTGATAAGGATACAACATTCGTAATTCCTGATTTCACATATTATATCGATATCACGGATGAAGAAACAGGTGAAACAGTGAAAACACCGGCTCCTAATACTGCGGCTTACAGCGTTTATATCGAAGCTGCAAAACAGGACACTATCGATTTCGTTGACAAACAGCTTTTCTTAGAGCATACTCTTGAGACTGCTTATGAAGGAAACCGTTTCTTCGATCTTTACAGATATGCTAAGCGTTACAAAGGTCTTACTAATGAGTACAGAAACGATAATTTCTTCGGTGAAATTATGGCTAATAAAGACTGTGACCAGGTATTCAATAAGGACTTCTTCCTTGATGAAACAAGATGGTTTATTCCTGAAGAAAAATAAAATTTTCAGTTTATAAATATAAAAACCTCATTGCTTAAATGCAGTGAGGTTTTTTTTGCTTAAAAAATTAAATAGTTTTTGTATAAATACTATTTATATACCAATTTTATTATATTTGTAAGACAATTATAACACTATTATATTTATATAACCTAATTATCATGATTACACAGAAAGCATTATGTCTTAAAAGGAGACTGTCGTCTCTTTTTATACCTGTTTTTTCGTTACTATTCCTGAACTCATGTAATGTCGATGATGTAGGAAGTTATTATACTTTCACTGGTCAGACAATCGGTCAATATCTTCTTGAAGATCCGGATGAAATAGGAGTTGCTGAATTCTACAAACTTGCGGAACATACTCAGGTTCTCGGTCTGCTGAATGCTTATGGAGAATATACATGTTTTGTCCCTACGGATGAAGCAATGTTTGAACTTTATAAGAATAAAGGTGTAAGTTCTCTTGAAGAACTTATCGAAAATTATCGTGAAGATGAAGTTCAGAAACTTGCTTATGATCATATCATTAAAGATGTCATTCTAAAAGATGCCAATTTTAATGAAGGAATCATTCTGAGTAAAACGATGAGTGACAGATTTATTTCCATGTCATCTGCTAACCTTAATGTTGACGGGTATTATTATGTCAATGTTACTTCGGCTATCATCAATCTTAATCTTGAATGTCATAACGGAGTAGTTCATATCCTGAGCGAAGCCCTTCAGCCAACAGAAAAAAATCTTGCGGAAGCTATCGAAGATGCACCTCGTTTCAAGTTGTTTAATTCAGCGATGAAAGAGTGTATGCTTGATCTTCTTATCACAGAATATGAAGATGAAAACTATGATGAAGATGATTATGAAAATCTTCTAGGTGGCAATGATACTGCAAACGGAGAAGCTGTTCTTCCTGAAAAAAGAAAATTCGGTTTTACCGTGTTTATGCAGAGCGATTCATTATATGAACATAAATACGGAATCACAGACCTTGACGGTCTTAAAGACCTTGCAGCGTCGATCTATAACAGAACTTTCCCTGAAGATGCGGGAGTGACAGACGTAACAGACAGAAGAAACTCTCTTAACAGATTCATTTCTTATCAGATGCTTGACCGTCAGCTGACAAAACGTCTGCTTATGGATGTGTATACTGACCAGAACAGAACAAAGAGCCATGTGCCTAACCGCTCTCTGTTTGAATATATCGAAACGATGTGTACAAACACCCTTATGGAGATTTCTCATTTCTCGACTTCGAAAACTAATCTTCTTAATTATATAAGTGATGATCAATGTGTGAAACTTCTTGATGTGGATTTCCCTGCCGTAAACGGAGTATTTCATGAAATTGACGGAATATTAGCTTATGACTATGACTTCAGATCTTCACTTGCAAGCAAAAGACTTCGTCTTGACGTATCAAGTTTCTTCCCTGAACTTACAAATAACGGTTTCCGCGGAGGTAGCACAAAACTTCTTGACAATAAGCTTCTGAATATAATCTTTCCGGCAAGTTACTTCGACAGAATGACTTATGAGGAATATACTAAGGTGATGTATCTTGGTCCTAATGAAAGATTCTGTGATTATCAGGGTGACGAGTTCTTCCTTAAAGGAACATATGAATTCGAAATTATCACACCTCCTATACCAAAAGGAACCTATGAAGTACGTTTCGGATATCAGCCAACGAATAACCGTGGTGTTGCTCAGCTTTACTGGGACAGCAAACCTATCGGTATTCCTCTGGATATGACTATCGATGCTACTGATCCTAAGATCGGATGGGTTGAAGACGGTTCTGAGACTGACGATCCTTACGGTTATGAAAATGATAAGATGATGCGTAACCGCGGTTATATGAAAGGTCCTGCAAGCTTCAGAAATGAAGATAAGACATGGTATACGGGTGCCAATGCGCGTCTTTGTATCAAAGTGCTTCGACGTATCCTTGGTCGTTTTGATTTTGAAGAAACAACAAATCATAAATTCCGTGTCAAAGCCGTGAAAGAGGGTGAGTGTATGCTTGACTATCTTGAATTCGTTCCGGCGGAGATTCTTGAATATGAAGATATTTATTAATTGTAATCCCTGTAGAGACATGGCATGCCACGTCTCCCATATAAGATAAAAGGATTATACTGATACAAACGATGACGTGGCATGCCATGTCTATAAAAGGAGAAAAATGATATTATAGTAATAATAAGATAATATAAATTAAAT
>CAMTON010000081.1 GCA_947074105.1 uncultured Bacteroidales bacterium | reverse complement strand
TACTTCAGCCTTTGATAATATGACATCACTTGAAGAGGTATATTGTTATAATCCGGATCCTGTCACATACTCTGATAAACAGTTCTTTATAGCATCCGATATTTCCAAAGCTCAACTTTATATACCTTATGGTTCCGGAACAGCTTATGGAAAAGATATATGCTGGTCTGGATTCGGGAAAATAACAGAAATGGAAAATGTGGAAATTACTTCCCTTAATTCATTAACAGGAGAACAAACTTCTGTTTATGTTTCCGGCGGCTATATCCATATTGAGAATATTTCTTCGGAAGTGAATATATATGATATTACCGGGCAGCTTATAGAAAATGTTTCGGGAGATAAATCAGAAGCAAGAATAAAGCTTCCTAAAAGAGGTGTATATATTGTAAAAGGCAATAAATATTCCGGGAAAATAATTTATTAAAAGATAAGGTTAAAGTCTTTTTCCTGACGGAATAGAAATAAAATAATTAAAGATGTATCCGTAAAACGGTACATCTTTTTTATTAATATCAAATTGTTGAACTTTTACTTATATGAGATATATCATTAAAATTAAAAAATAACATTTAGGCAGAACAAGTTCTTATATTAAGTTTTATAATATCAGTTTCGTATGTCTTAATAAGACTCCGAATGCAAACATATACTTTATTAAAAATGATATATTATGGATGAAATAAGTAAATGGGGAGGTAAAAGAGAAGGAGCAGGAAGAAAGAAAGATGCTCCAGTCACAGGTTCTAAAAAAATGTCAATACGTATTGATATCAATCTTGTTGATTTTCTCAATAATCAGGAAAATAAAGCACGGTTTATTAATAATCTTATCCGGGCTAAAATGACAGAAGAAAATCAACAGGATTAATACTTATCGTTTATAGACAATCTCAATATCACCCGATACAAAACCGATTCCGACACCTTCAGCAGCCTTTAAAACAGAGGAATAATTTCCTTCTTCAAGGTATCTTTTGATAAATGGTATCACGGTTTCCGGTACCTTTTTATAATGAATATCGTTTTTCCATTTCAATGGATTGTTTCTTGTGTCAAAATCACTGACTTCATAACAAGCCCAGTCTTCATCTTCTAGATTAAAATTCTCAGTCCCTACCAATTCAACAGACCATATTTTGTTTAAGTCTTCATAAAGATTGAAGTTGAAAGCAATAACATTTTCAGGAACCTGTTTACTTAAAGCATTGTCAAGCCATTTCTGAAAATCATTGTAAGATATCGATTCCGATTCTCCTGATCCGAATAAATTATTAAAAAGTTGTTTCATATTTAAATCTTATTTAAAAAATTAATGCCATAAAGTTAATGTTTTAATATAAATATTAAGTAATAATGTGTTAAATTATATAATTATGGAATTAATGATATGAAGAAAAATCGATTTTTAATGAAACTCAATGTTTTCCTTTTTTCTTATATTGCTTTTTTTCAAGAAAATTAAATCCGGCATATACCTGAAGTATACCGAATCCATTATTCATATTATAATCTCCGTTTTTAAAAGAAAAGGAATGTTTCTGATATGAAGCCCCTGCGAAATATTTGTTATTATTATACACTACCGCTACACGAAAAGCATAATCTAAAGCCAATCTATTGCTCCATTTATTTCTTTCGGCATCTATATTATGTACTTTAGAAGTCTTATATGCGATTACAGGTGAGAGAGTCGCATTTGCAAGAAAATTACGTGCGAATACCCAGTTATAACTGTATCCGAAATTCAGGGATACATCATTGAATCTGATTTTATCTATTCTCATGTCCGGATTAAGGTTATCTCTTATAACAGTCGGCAACTCATTGCAGTCTAAGTCAAATTTGTGAGTTGAATAGGAAAAACCGGTAATAAACGATCCTGCACTTATACGTTGAACTGTAGATTGATTATATGCGGCAGGAAACGAAAATTTTCTATTATTGAAAATATAATACAGGTTTACATATTTCGTATCCACATTCAGTCCGCTGAAGTCTCTTGAAAAAGATGCTGCGCTTTCAAGTGGAAAACCATGGATTTTATGAAGCCTGAAATTATTACCTGAAGATACCCGCATCACTTCAAGCCCTAACTTTGAAGTATATAAATTAAAATTAAACTGATTACCAGTCTTGTTATTATTAAAAGAATCTTTAAAATCAAAGGAGAAACCAACCGAAAAAATAAACCAGCTTACATAGACTCCAAGACGATTGCGGGAATCGGGTACAAACTCAATGTGCTGTTTATGTGGCTCTGAACTGCGTATGGAATAATTCTCGCTATAATTATAATAAATAGCCATAAGAGACAGATCATAATAATTGGGGGTAATATAAAGAGAATCATATTCGTTGAAAAAATCTATAAATCGCCCAACTGCGCGAACAACACGCTTAATAGTTGTTTCCTTCGGTTTTTCATCGAAAGAAACTGTCATATCCTCATTTGTTTGTGCTTTGATTTGCGCTAATGTAAAGATAAAAACCGTTATTATGATTATTTTATGTATCAAGCAGAATATCAGATTAATGATGTATCAATAACTGAAACGCTTTTTTTGATGTATTTGATTATTTATAACTGCTTTTTTAGGAAAACTAATCAATATGGTTAATAATAGGTTCTAAAATAATATCAAATGACAGAGCAATCATCCGGACGAATGATTGCTCTGTCGGTTATTTAAATCCTGTAATTTTAAAAGTTATTCTGTAATGATTCTTTTTATCCGGAATCCTTGTTGATAATTCCTGTCCGTCGATCTTATTATTCCTGTAATCCGACAGAGGATCATACCATCCATAACCGAAACCCAGAAACAATTTCAGGATATGATCATTTCTGATAATATCATAATAGAGTCCCAGATCGCCAAAAGCTCCCGGTGCAAAGCCGTTAAAAGCATATTTACCCTTTGACTCAACGATCGGATCCGTCTTTATTGCTTTGTCAATAGATATGTAACTCAAGGGAACCGGCTGAAAATATGCAGAGACAGTTCCATAGATCCCTATATGTCCAAAAACAGGCAGCATATATGTTGCAGAAGTGACAATGTTAAAACTCAGCCTGTTATCTTCATCAAAACTGTAAAAAGCATTATCTGTTTCCCAACCCGGAATATCGTCGGTTTTAGTATAAATCAGCATTCCTCCCAGTGAAAATGAAAAATTCCTTCCTGTCAGCCAGTTATATGTAAGAGTTGTCTCTCCCATAAAACTACCGTATTCTGATTCGTATAATCCTATTTCTCCGCCTATTCCTTTTTTTGTCTGAGATGAAATCATCATAGATGAGCACAAAAATAAGATAAGCAAATATGATTTTAGTTTCATGAAAATTAAAATAATGATTTTCTGTTTCCTAAATATTTATCAATTATCATGATGTTGTGACAACGATGAAAGATCTATTGTCGTTGTATGACTTTGTATCTGTATTTTTTAATATTGATTTAATATAATGTAAATGTATTAAAATTATCAAGACAAAAAGAGGCAGCCTCTTTAGAATCTGCCTCATGAAAAAATTATCAGGTTATAATATCAATCCACCAGCGAAGTATTTTCAAGTATACTTACAAACTGGCGCTTAATCAACGTAGCCGATATGAAAAATACATTTACTTCATTTCCGACCTGTGTATACGCCGCTCTGAAGTTAGCGTTAGTGACCATAACCTTATATTCATAAATAGTATGATGACTCCTTTTTAAATGATATGCAGGCTTTATTTTATATGGTCTGTAATTAATGATTTCAGGAAGTTTGTTATAGATATTCTCTTTTATTTCCTCCTCATACTGAGAATATGTCTTAAAGAATTTCTCCATATATTTATTATTCTCGATGCTTACATGAAAGTCCATAATCTTATAGTATTAATCAGATTTTTAATGCACCGGATTTTTGGGAGCATTATAAATTTCAAGAAAGAATTTATTGCTGCGCGGAAATTCAATCCTCTGAAGCTGTTTAAGCAGTTTGGCAAGACCGGAATCCTCAATATCGTGAAACTCTTTCATCTCAAAACCGTCTTCAGTAACATCGCAAAGATGTTTGTCCTTTTTTGTTATCACAACTTTCCGGTCTTTCTTATAAGTAAGGAGCTCGATTCTGTCACCGGAATTTAATTTCCTTAATTTATCGACAGGAATCTTTGTAAAATGTTTTATATCTAACATGCTCATAATATCGGAGTAGGAGGGTTATATCAATCTAACTTTCTCTTAAATCAAAAGTTCAGATTATCGCTCTCTATATTTTTTAACTCAGATAAAAATTATAGTGTAATCTCCTTTTCCGACAAACTGAACAGTTGCGATATGACAACTGTACGGTTGTAATATCGCAACCGTACGATGTTAATATTGTCACTGTGCGTCTTTTTTGAATAATGCCCGGATAATTCGTAACATTACACTTTTAATGTAATCTTCAACTCACTAATATTTTGTTTGTTTATATTTTAAACTCATTATTATGAAGAATATAATATTCCTTATCTGTGTACTGACAATACTTTCTGCATGTAATCATAAAAGGGCGGAACAGAATAAAAATGAAGGTGCAAAAAGTGAAATTGTAAAAAAAGAACCTGAGAAAGAAGTAAAAAGCAATGTTAAATCGGTCCAGGGTACTTATGTCACCGAAAGTTATAAGCAGAGAGCCGAAGGGTATGACTGGGTTTCTGTGAAAGTGACAGATACCGGCGATAATGCAGTAGATATCTCTGTCCGTTCGCGTGATGATAAAAAGAAGCCGACATGTTCTTATGAGGGTAAGGCAAAGAAAATTGCTACGGATGTTTATGAATCAATATATAATGATAAAACGATACTTTTCACTTTTACAGATAGTACCGTCGTTATTTCCGCGAAAAACAAGGAGGATGAAAACATCCTTTATTTCTTCTGTTCTGGCGGAGCTAGTCTTAAGGGTACTTATTTTAAACTGACGGATTCCGACATCACTGATAAAAATGAATAAGGTTAATTTATAATTTTGCCGGTCCCCGGATGATTACATGATTCGACATCATATGTTCGGATATATATATGATAAATAAAAACGGCAAAATATTCAGAAATATGAAATACAAGGATACGTTAAGTATTTTTCCTGAAAATACTTCAGAGCAGATATCTCTTATCAGATATTCCAAGACATCATGTGGTGTTGATTTCCTTCTTAATACTGCCGACAGTTCTGAAAAGCGCGGATGGTTTGATAATGAAAAAAGATACAAGACTGATTTTTATGAGTTTTTCTTTTTTAGAAAAGCATCAGGTTTTCTTTTCCTTACCGGCAGAAAGATAGAACTCCATGATAATATGTTGCTGATTATATCTCCTTTTCAACAACAGGAATGGCATGTTGATATTGATAAACTTGATTATACATTTCTTGTATTCCAGGAAGAGTTTATAAACAATTTCCTTTCGGACAAATATTTTATGTACCGTCTGCTATATTGTTATCAGAATGATTATCCTACTTATATGAGTATGGATGATAAGCAAATGTCATTCTTTACAGATCTTCTTAAAGAAATAAAACAGGAACTTCGTAATCCTGTAGCCGACAGTTATCATATGATTGTTGCCTGTCTTTATCAGTTTCTTTTAAAACTTAACCGATATTACGCCAGGGAAATGAATCTGCCTTTTTCTATTCCTCTCAATAATTATGCTTATCAGTATAAGTTGTTGCTTGAAAAAAATATATGTTCTAAAATCAGAGTTAATGATTATGCCATGATGATGAACATAAGCCGGATTACTCTTAATAAGGCAGTAGAAAATGAATTCGGTGTCACGGCTGCTCATCTTCTTAAACAACGTCTGCTTGCCGAAGTGAAAAACGAACTTCTGTTTTCCGGGGAATCTGTAAAAGAAATTGCTTACAGGCTAAATTTTTCAGAACCGAATCATCTGATGCGCTTCTTTAAACAACAGACAGGACAAACTATCACTCAATTTCTTGATGAATATAAAAACGGATGATAATTATCAAATTGGTAGTATCGCAATTAAAATTGGTAGCATCTTAAATATTACTGTTGTCTAATTTTGCATTGTTATAAATAAATGCATATTAGATGATTACAGATAGAAATATAAACCTTTTGAAACAAAAGATTGCAGAGGCAGATGCAATTGTCGTAGGTGGTGCTTCAGGAATGTCGGCTTCTTCCGGCTTTAAATTTTATTATCAGAGAGATGAGGTTTTCGGTATGATAGCAGGATCTCTTGAAGATAAATACGGGTTTCATAGTTTTTTTGATGCTCTTTACGACAGACGTCCTACACGTGGTGAACACTGGGCAATGTTGATAAGAACCATGAAATATATTTATGACAGTTATACCGGAGATTCTTATTCCGATCTTGCGGAATTGCTTAAAGACAAGAATTATTATGTAGCTACAACAAACCAGGATGCTCAGTTCTACCGTGTTTTCCCAAAGGAAAAGATAACGCCGATTCAGGGTGACTGGAGGTACTGGCAGTGCAGCAGACCGTGTCACGATGAAGTCTACTATAACAGGAAAAATGTTTATGACCTTTATGAAAATATAAAGGATGACAGTCTGCCTGATGACCTTATTCCCCGTTGTAAATATTGCGGACATGAAATGGCCCCATGGGTAAGATCGCATACATTTCTTGAAGGGAAATTTTATAAATCCGAGATGAACCGGTATAAAGAATTTCTGCGTAAAAATATGAACGGAAAGACTTTGTTTCTCGAACTTGGAGTAGGAATGATGACTCCTATGTTTATAAAAGAACCATTTATGAATATGGTTTACAGATGGCCAAAAGCTACTTATGTCACTATAAATCCTCAACATGTCATTATTCCAAAAGAGATATCCGACAAAAGTTTAGGTATAAAAGATGATATAGCGATAACTCTGAAGCGACTTCTCGGAAAGTCTACCGAAGGTATGAGTATATATGACAAGAATAATATTTTCAATCCCTCAAGAGTTTATTGATTATGACAGTTTATGATAAAGTATTAAATATAATAAGTGAAGCAGATGCATTGCTTATAGGTGTTAGCAACGGGCTTTCCATATCAGAAGGATATCATATTTTTGCCGATAATGAGATGTTCAGAAATCAGTTTGGGGATTTTAGAACCATGTATGGCATTAAAAATGTAATAGAAGGATGCTTCTTCCGTTATCCGGATAATGAACATAAAAATGAATTTTTCAGGCGATTGGTCAGCTTCTGGATAAAGGACTATGTCCCTTCTAAGGTAATGAAAGATCTTCTGACACTGGTAGGTGATAAGGACTATTTTATTGTTACATCGAATGGAGACAGACATCTTGAATTATCCGGGTTTGATCCTTCACGAATATTTGAAATAGAAGGTAATTTTGAAACGGCCTTCAGCCATATTGATGATAAAAGCAGAGAGTTATCAGAATTTATAAGTAAATATCATAACCGGAAAATTGTGATACTGGAACTTGGAATAGGAATGAGAAACAGGCTTATAAAGCAGCCGCTTATGCAACTTGCATCAAAAGAGCCTTATTCATCTTATATTACTTTTAATCTTGCTCACGAAATATATATACCACAGGAAATAGCAGAAAAGTCTGTAGCCGTGACAGGCGATATTACCGTGTCTATGAACAATTTATGTTCAATTAAGATTTAAGTGATATGAAAGTACCTCAGGATATTATCAATAGCCAGCCGACAATAATACGGGATATGTTTATTTACTGGTCGGATTATATGTATAAGAATATTTTCTTTGAAAAACCTGAATCTGACATTCATGCATATGATCATTGTGAAAGAGTATTATTTTATGCGTTGATTCTTGGCCTGAAAATATCGGGAAACTCGGAATCTGCACTTACGGCGCTGGCCCATGCATCTGTATTTCATGATACCAGCAGACAAAATGACTATCTTGATGTCGGTCATGGCGGCAGAGCGGCTGAATATTATAAAAACTTTTGTGATCAATCCGGTCTGTCGTTTTCCGAAACTGCATGGCTTATAATGAAATATCATGACAGAGATGACGCAGAAGGGATATCTGCCATAGATGCCGGATTTAAAAAAAGCAACACTGAAGCAGTGACTCTTTACAGAATTTTCAAAGATGCCGATGCTTTGGATCGGTTTCGCCTGAGTCCGTGGGGACCGGATAAGAGTTTTCTGAGGTTTAGAGAATCGATACTACTTATTGATTTTGCCGGTAATCTTGTGAAAAAAACAACAGATCCGGAAATTCTGAAACGAACAATGGAATTAACAAGTATTTTTGCAGATAAACTATCAAAAGGAAAATGAATAAATTACTTATGATTGTCGATCCTCAGGTTGACTTTATAAACGGTTCACTGCCCGTGCCCGGAGCCGCAGAGGCAATGGATAAACTGGCAAAATACATATCCGGTCATAACGGAGATTACTTATGTAAGGTGGTCACTACCGACTGGCATCCCTATTTCCACTGTTCGTTTGACGTAAACGGAGGTCAGTGGCCCGTACATTGTGTTCAGAACAGTGTAGGTGCCGCTATATGGCCTTCTCTTATAGCACCTCTCAATATAACTTCCGGATCTTTCGAGGTTTTGCGAAAAGGAACGGATAAGGATACGGAAGAGTATTCCGTTTTTAAGAATGATATTTCCTGTGCGCGTCTGAAGGAGATAATCGAAACTTACGGAATAGAAAAGATCGATATATGCGGAATTGCCGGAGATATCTGTGTTCTTAATACCCTTAAGGACGGGACCGAAATCTACGGAGCCGGAATGTTTGATGTCCTTGAGGAGTTATCACCTTCACTTGACGGAGGAAATGCTTTGAATGAATTTATTAATAACAGCATGAAATGAAACAGATAATAAACCATTTTACTGACGACGACCTGTATAAATTGACGATGTGCTGTGCAGTTATCGACAACTTTCCGCGAGCGCAGGTGAAATATACTTTTAAAGACCGGGATAATACAGTCTATCCAAAAGGCTTTGCCGAAAAACTGACAGAGCAGATCATCATGCTTGAAAGCGTAGTGATAACCGAAGAAGAGGTAGATTTTATGAAGCGTAAATGCTATTATATACCTAACTGGTTTTATACTTATCTTAAAGGTTACCGTTACAGCAGAAAATGGGTTAATGCATGTCAGGATGAGAATGGCCATCTCCAGGTTGATTTTGAAGGGGCCTGGGCAGATACTATTCTTCTTGAAGTGAAAATTCTTGCTATAATTTCTGAACTGTATTACATGATGACCGGAGAATCCGACTCTCTTGATTATGATGCTTATTATAAGAAATCGTATGAAAAGGCTGAAAGACTTCTTGAAGCAGGATGTGTTTACAGTGATTTCGGAACGCGTCGCCGTGTGTCTTTTGAGGCTGAGGATACAGTTGTGAAAGCTATGAAGGATTGCTATAATTCAAAAACATGGAAAGGACGTTTCGTAGGTACGAGTAATGTATATCTTGCAATGAAGCATGATCTTATTCCGGTAGGAACAATGGCTCATGAGTTTGTCTGCGCCATAGGAGGTATGTACGGTCCGCAGATGGCCAATCATATCGCCATGGAGTCATGGCGTAATACGTTCCGCGGAGCTCTCGGAACTTATCTCTATGACAGTTTCGGATGGGATATATTCAGTCTGAATTTCTCAGAAGATTTTGCCAATCTTTTTAAAGGCCTGAGAGTCGACAGCGGTGAGAATCATGAACAGCTGCAGAAGATAGTTAAGAAATACCGGTCTCTGGGAATAGATCCGCTTACAAAACAGGTAGTATTCAGTAATGCTCTGGATACCGACAGTGCTATTGAGATCCGCAATTATGCATCACAATATTGTCAGCCGTCGTTTGGTATAGGCACTCATTTTACCAATGATTTTGAAGGGATAAAACCTATGAATATTGTGATAAAACTGGTTGCTGTAAAAATCACCGAATCCTGGACTTTCTATAACGATACCTGCAAGATAAGCGAGGATAAAGGTAAATATACCGGTAAACCGGATGTTATCCGACGTTTTATGGAAGCTCTGAATATCAAAGAATAAATTTCGTATGAAACGATATCGTCAGAATCTTAGCGGTGATGCCGCATTCAGATCATTTATTCCGTTGCCTCTTTCTTCTGTATCCGTTGATATTACACCGGAGACAGAGATTATTTTAAAGGAAACACGTGATGCCCTGGAAATACTTAACGAAGCTTCGTCTTTACTTTCAGAAGAAGAGATAGAAAAATTGATTATGAAGGAAGCCCGTTATTCCTTCGAACTTGCTTCTGCTAAAGCTCTCGGACCATGTGCTTTTGATATTTTTTCTGACTGCGAACCGGATCAGGAAGATTCTGAAGATATCATAAATCTAAAAGAAGCTACAAAGTATGCCGTAGAATCTATGGATGTTCTGCCGTTAAGTTCCCGCCTTCTGAAAAATATTCATTATATGGTATGTTCCTCTTCCGCTTACGATAAGAAATATCGCGGGGAATTACGTTCTTCACCGATATGGATAGGATCGGGGAAAAGTAATCTGAAGAATGCCCGTTATGTTCCTCCTGTCGGAGAGGACATGACAACTGCATTATCAGAACTGGAAAATTATATCAATTATGGTAATGATTTAGATATACTGATCCGTGCGGCATTGATTCATTATCAGTATGAGATGATTCATCCTTTCATAGATGCGAACGGAAGAACAGGGAGATTGCTGAATACTCTTTTTCTTATTGAAAATAAGGTTATTAACAGTCCGGTTCTTCTGCTGTCAGGAATATTGAAAAAGCAGTGTACAGCCTATTATGCCGAATTGCAGTATGTGCATGAAAACGGAATTTATGATGACTGGATTAAATTTTTTCTTAAATCACTTAGAGAAGCCGCAGTTATGTCAATCGAAGAAATAAACAGATTAAGATCCTAAAGAATTTTCAAGAGTTTATTATGAATGTTCAGATTGCATCAGTAAATTCTACCCCGATGATAAACACATAACCCCCGAATGGAATCTACATCCATTACGAGGGTTTATTGTTTATTACAAATCTGATATTTTATTGATAAAAGTATTATTAATAACTTTTCTTGCTTTCTTCTATAAATATAAATGCTTCCTGTGCGACACGTTCAGGAGTATCAAGCTCCATCAAATGACGCTCTCCACCCAATACTACAGACCGTGCTCCTTTAGTATGCATAATTGCCCACAGATTAGAATCTCGCCAATCATTAAATAAAGGGTCTTCAGTTCCAAATAAATAACATACAGGAATGTTTATATTCTCAAGAGTCTGTTTTACCTCATCAGCATTATCCCAGATAAGGCTTGATTGTTCTGCTTGTATTCCTGCTTCCGGGTTAGATGATACATTACCAAGTGCGGCAAGTTCTTCCATTTTCTTTTTTAATCCTTCTTCCGGTTTACGTAACGCTACTCTCATAGCTTCCTGTGCCTTTCCGTCGGTAAGAAGGGTCATCCAATATCTGTCGTTAGGTTCAGTAACATGAGGAGAAAGGAAAAAGCTTGCAAGCGACATCAATGCTTCAGGATGATTACGTGCTATATACCAACCCGGTAATGTACCATGACATTTACCTACATAATGAAACTTGTTTATACCCATCTTCTGAGTGAATTCGTATACATCTTTACCCCATTGGCGTGGCCAGTTATTAGATCCGTCTGCAGACCTCTCTGATATCTCTCCATCCATACGCATCACAATGCCGTAAACGTGATATTTTTCGGCCAGTAGTTCGAGAACAGGCATAAAAGTGTGGAAGTAGAAAGCTCCCGATATTATAATTTCTTTATTTTCTTTGCCAAGTTCACAATAAGTAAGTTCAATACCGTTGTCAAGAACAAGGCTCTTAGCCTCACCTTTGATTTTGTTTGATTCCATAATTATATTTTTTTAGTTTTACTCATAACTCTCATTGCAAAATTATATATCATTTATGACCATATTGTTAGCCGTTTCTTGATAAATATGTTCTGATCCTTATGTGAAACATTATTTTTGTCGTAAATGTTATATGTTTTATTGACTTTGCGTTAATGTGATTGTTTATGAGTAAAATTATAGAAGAGCTAAATGAGAATGGTATAAAAGAAGACTTCAGAGAATCCGAAGATTTTTTCTCAGTTAAGGATTTTACTTTCGCCGGCAAAATAACAAGCAGCTCCAAATCTTTATTGAAACTGGATCAGCCTTATAGTACAGATACAGGACGTATATTACATGTTCTGGAAGGAGATGCTACATATACAATAAATCTGTCAAAGTATAATATACATCGTGGTGATATTATTATCATACCACCTGACTCTATTGTTGAGGTTAACCGTTTTTCTGATGATTATATACTTCAGGCAATTACCTTACCCGAAACTACACACAATAATATAATAGATTTAAATCAGGACAGTGAATGTTTAATGTTTTCTTTATGCAGTAAAGGAGACAAACTGATCCGGGAATATTTTGAATTTATCCGGCGGGTTCTTATATATGAAGGATATCAACCGCAATTAATCATAACACTTACTGAAGCCCTTTATCAGAATATTATGCTTCTATATAACCGCCAGGAAACGGTGAATTCAGGTAGGGTAGGAAATAGAAAAAATGAACTGATGAAGAAATTTTTTCTTTTGATTAAGCAACATTGTGTCAATGAACGTAATATAGGGTTTTATTCAGGGCAATTGTTTGTTTCAAGTTGTTATTTAAGTATTCTGGTAAAGCAGGAAAGCGGGCATAGCGTTATGTACTGGGTAAACAGGTCTCTTATTTATAGGGCCAAAATAGCTTTGGAATATACAGATAATACAATTACGGAGATATCAGACGATTTAAACTTTTCAACAACATCATTCTTTTGTCGATTCTTTAAAAATGCAACAGGAATAACGCCTACTCAGTATAGAAATAATAATAAATAATATAACTTATGTGTATAGAAAGATAAACTAACGGGCATATAACAGAAAATCAAAATATATATTGATATTTTTTAGAGATTTATAATTGAACAAATCTGCATTTTTAATGTTTTATTTAACAAAATAATTATTATGAATATTAAAAATGTGTTGGCTTCAATATCGCTGCTTTTCATCTGCGTAAGCCTTTTTCCCTGTACCCGCTTTGTATATAAGAATAAATGCAATCAGGTACTGACTGCCCGTACACTTGATTGGAAAGAAGATATGGGCTCAAATATCTGGGTTTTCCCAAGAGGAATGGAGAGAGCCGGTGTTGCCGGACCGAATTCACTGAAATGGAAATCTAAATACGGTTCGATCGTAACAACGGGGTATGATATATGTTCTGCCGACGGAATGAACGAAAGGGGATTGGCGGCAAATCTTTTATGGCTTGATGAAAGTAAATATCCGGATTTTGATATCAATAAACCGGCGATGGCTGTTTCTGTGTGGCCACAGTATATTCTTGACAATTATGCTTCGGTTGCGGAAGCGGTGGAAGATCTTGCCAAAGAAGATTTTATCGTCCTTACCGATAAAGTGCCGGGAATGGATCAGATGGCTACTTTCCATATTTCTATATCCGACAGCATCGGTGACAGCGCAATACTTGAATATATTGACGGAAAACTGAAAATATATCATGATTCGGCTTATGCTGTACTTACAAATTCCCCAGAATTTCCGAATCAGTTAGCTGTAAATAAGTATGGCAAAGAGATATATAATGTAAATAATATACCCGGTTCAAATCTTTCTTCCGACAGATTTATCCGTACCTCATTTTATCTTGACCTGCTGCCTAAGGAATGTGATTCTATAACTTCGCTTGGAGCTGTGCTGAGTCTGATAAGAAACAGTTCTGTCCCCTTCGGGATTTCAACACCAGAGAAACCTAATATCTCCACTACGCGCTGGCGAGTCATAGCCGACAACGGAAATAAAAGATATTTCTTTGAGTCCACTCTTGCACCTAATCTTGTCTGGGTCGATATGGATGATTTTAATTTCGGGAAAAAAGGTAAGGTGAAAAAATATGATATAAAGAAAAATCATAATGCCTGCGGCAATATAAGCGGGCTCTTCGTGGAAACGGCTCCTTTCCGTTTTGCCGGCCTGCCTTAAAATATTAATATTTATATAAAAACAAAGATCCGCAGTCTCTATGCTGAGACGCGGATCTTTTACATTACAATAACAGCTATCTAAGATTAACAGTATAAAATTCAGCAAGCTTTGCAGCAGCGTGATCAACAAATTCAGGAATATCATATAATGCTACATGAGAGGCTCCCTCTTAAATCTTACAGATTCCATTTTCATAATATTTCGTTTTGTTTGTTTATAACTTACGATTGCAAAGGAAACGGAAGAAGTGTGTTTAATAAAGACACGGAATACCATATCATTATCACATATTTCCTTTTTGTAATATAATTTGATTTTTAAACGGAGTTTTAAGACAATGTCAGTATTGCTTTTATTTCTATAAATTAATATTATTGAGCATTATGGATAGTTTCTATAAAATGGGTGATGATCTGATCGTTTCAGATTCGATCAATGATGAAAGAATACCTTTTGAAAATCTTAAGGATTACTGTCTGCATATAATCTGTTATCATGGAAAAGGGGAGATAAGAATGAATGACAGGCTGTTTGTTATGGGAAAAAACAATCTTATAGTATGTCCGGCGGGGACAAATATTCATAAAAGAATTGATAAGATGCCTTATTCAGGCTTTTATTTATGATGTATGG
>CAMTON010000080.1 GCA_947074105.1 uncultured Bacteroidales bacterium | reverse complement strand
GATTAATAAGAAATTGATTGCCGCGAGCCGTATTTATCAGCTTTTATTGGCATCTGATGTTTCCAATGTAAAATGTATGGCACTTGCTAATGCTGAAGTAGCGGAACTTGTGGCGAAACCAGGATCTAAAATAACTCAGTCACCGGTAAAAGATCTTAATCTTCCAAAAGACCTTACAATTGGCGGGCTGGTCAGAAACGGAGTCGGAATGGTAGTAAATGGAGATACTCAGATATTTCCTTATGATCATGTACTTGTATTCTGTCTGAATACAGCAATAAAGAAAATAGAAAAACTATTCAATTAATCCATAATAATTTTAAATGGATAATTTTTAAACAAAAATGATACAGTTCAACTTTAAATTGATTTCAAGAATATTAGGAATTCTACTTTTGATAGAATCATTATTTATGCTCTTATCAGGAGTTGTATCATTAATATATGCCGAATCGGATTTATTTGCATTTATAATATCGACAGCCATTACTGCAACTGTAGGTGCAATAATGGTATATAAAGGACGCACTTTTGAAAATCATATAAGTAAAAGGGTTGGCTATCTTATAGTTTCGATTTCTTGGGTATTCTTTTCCTTTTTCGGAATGTTGCCTTTTATAATAAGCGGAGCAATACCAAAAGTGTCTGATGCTTTCTTTGAGACAATGTCAGGATTTACAACTACAGGTGCATCTATACTTACAAACATCGATTCTCTTCCTCATGGCATTCTGTTCTGGCGAAGCCTTATACAGTGGTTAGGAGGAATGGGGATAATTGTATTTACGCTTGCCCTTATGCCAATGTTCAGTTCGGGAGGAATCCAGCTTTTTAATGCGGAAGTTCCGGGTTTAACACATGATAAGATTCGCCCCCGTATTCAACATACAGCTAAAAGACTATGGTATATATATTTCCTAATCACAATGGTTTGTGCCCTATTTTTATGGGTTGGACCTATGTCTTTGTTTGATGCAATATGTCATTCTTTTACAACTTTGGCAACCGGAGGATATTCAACAAGACAAGCCAGTATTGCTTACTGGGATTCAGCATATATAGAATATGTCATAATATTATTTATGATTATTGCGGGAACCAACTTTACTCTCGTATATTTTCTTCTTACCGGAAAAGGAGAAAGATTCGGAAAGGACGAAGAATTCCGTTGGTATTTGTTTATAATAGGCATATTCCTTGTCCTTTTTACAATTGCATTTTATTATACGGGTCAGCAATCTTCTTTTGAATCAACGGTTAGAACTTCTCTGTTTCATGTCGTATCTATACTTACCACAACCGGTTTTGCCGGAATTAATGCTGATTATGTAAGTTGGGGCCCGATATTCTGGGTGTTAACTCTTATAATCATGGCTATGGGCGCATGTGCGGGATCTACAAGTGGAGGAATAAAAATAATCCGAATCATGGTATTGCTTAAGAATACCATTAATGAATTATACAGACAGATTCATCCAAGAGCAATTGTGCCGGTAAGAATTAACTCAAGTCTTATCTCTTTTGATCTTGTAAGTAAAGTCCTTGCATTCATATTCGTATATGTAATGCTGGCTATAATAAGCGTACTTTTTCTGGTTACTCTTGGACTTGATTTCCCGACTGCTATAGGCTCAAGTATAACATGTATAAGCAATGTCGGTCCCGGACTGGGAATGACAGGACCATCCGGAGGATTTTCCGAAATCCCTGACCTTGCAAAATGGTTTCTTTCGTTCCTTATGCTCGTTGGACGTCTTGAACTGTTTACTGTCCTGCTTCTTCTTACTCCTTCATTCTGGAAAAAATAACAAATCTTTAGTTTTGCTGAAAATAAACGAATTGAGTTTAACTATGTTATAATGTCAGCAGGAATTCCCTCCCGGCATTAAAGAATTGTGAATTTCAATTTCCCGAAGAAGGATTCTCTGTCTTATTTTAGCTGTTAACCAATAATTAAAATTTAAAATATGAAAGGTGAATATATAAAGATATATGCCGAAAATCTTACAAAAAGATTGATGGAGTTTGCAAAGGAAAAAGGCTACATGGACGAAATGATGCTTGATGTAGAAGAGCTTAATGAAATCTGGAATAAAGTAGCACCTGAATATATGGTAGATGCAGTACCTGAAGTTACAAAATATCCGATAGTTTCCATTGCCTGGGCATGCTATTTCGGTATGGGTGCAGCAAGTTTATGGGATCAGGACTGGGAGAAATACTCGAAAGTTGCAAGTCTCTATGATGAAATCCGGTCAAAAAAAGGGTTCGATCATATGGATGACTATGTCACTGAAGATATAATGCTTAAAGGAAGCAACTACGAAGGAAAGTTCGATATTGAGAAAAGAGAAAAGATAAACAGCTTTATTTATGAAGCTGCCAATATTGCCCATACACTCATAAGAAAGGAAAATGTAGAACCTCAAAGTGAACAGGCTTTTTATATTTTTGCCAAGACAACATCGATATTTTATCAGTTAGGTGTTTCTCTTGCACTATTTATTCTGGGATATAAATATCATAAAGTGACTATAAGCTCAGAAGACCTTAAGAAATAACCGGTTATTAAATAAAAAATATTCGAAAAATATTATATTTGTGCTATATAACATATTTAGCATAGAAAATAATAATTTTAATGACTGGTACTAACGATAATGAGATTGGACAATACCTATCGCAGATATGGGACCTTTTGAACTCTTCTGAACAGGAATTAGTCAGAGAGAATACCTTGATCAAACATTTTAAGAAAAATGAACTAATATACCGTGAGAATGAAGATCCAAACTATCTCATGTGTATCATTAAAGGTAAAGTAAAGATTTATAAAGAAGGAATAGGGGGGAGAAGTCAGATAATGAGACTGATGAGTCCTGTTCAGTATTTCGGATACAGAGCGTTTTTTGCTAATGAACCCTACGTGACAGAAGCTGCGGCTTTCGAATGTTCTTCAATAGCTTTTATCCCGATGACCATTATAGAAGAGCTTATAATGGAAAACAGTCAGCTTGCAATGTTCTTTATAAAAGAACTTGCGACAGACCTTGGTGAATCTGATGAAAGAACAGTAAACCTTACTCAGAAGCATATCAGAGGCCGACTTGCGGATTCTTTGATTTTCCTTTTGGATAAATATGGAACTGAAGCTGACGGTTGTACCATAAATATTTACCTTGCCCGGGAAGATCTCGCTAATCTTTCTAACATGACAACTTCCAACGCAATACGTACTCTTTCAAGCTTCTGCTCGGAAGGCATACTTACTATTGACGGACGAAGAATAAAAATCCTTGATGAAGCGAAGCTTCGCAAAATCGATAAGTTCGGATAAGTTGTATTTTTAGTCCGTAAAAAATATATTTCAGATATATTATACTGGTCTAAATGCAACTGTTCAGAAAAAAGGAAGTCGGATTTAATCTCTGTTTAGATTTTAAATCCGACTTCCTTTTTTTTTATGTCTCCAGTATTATTTTACTGAACAAGTTCCCAAGGTCCCCACTCATCTTTGCCGGGGAAATCTCCAGGAGAAACATACCATTTGTTCTTATATGTTTTGCCATTATAGTTTACATAAGTACCAGGAGTGGGATATGCCATTGATATATCATAATCAAGTGCCAGACCGGGAGCAGAACCTTCTCCGTTCTCAAGAATCAGTTCCCATGGTCCGTTAGGATTTCCTGGAGTTTCACCAGGGTTCACCCACCATTTGTTTTTGTATTTACGACCGTTATAAACAACTATTGTACCTGCAGTTGGATATGTCATAGAAGGATCGTATTCAGAGATATCCGTATTTCCGCCATTTCCGGAATTATTGTTGTTTCCATTATCATTACCGTTGTTATCGCCTGTGTTACCGTTGTTGTTGCCGTTATTAGAATTATTATCGCCAGTATTGCCGTTCTCTTCATTTTCTTCGGTATTGCCATTTCCGTTGCCGCTATCTGTATCAATATCCGCAGCTTTCCAAACATCAGATTTTCCGGGTTCGTCTCCCTGAGTCCACCAGGCGTTTGACCATACTTTGCCATTATGAAGCACTTTATTTCCCGGTGTTGCATAAACTGCATCAGCTTTCCATGCCGGTATATCTTCTACAGAGTTTTTATCGATTATCTTAATGCTCGTCTCAGCAACAGCCAGTTCTCCAAGAGAGTTCTTTGCAATAGCTTTTAAAATATAATTTCCGGGAGCCAGATCATTTATATAAGCAACATAAGGAGCTGAGTTAAAAGATGAATTTATATCATCATTAATATAAAGTTCTACTATGTCTGCTCTTTGTGCATTAACTCTGAATTCGAAAGTTTCATTTTCTCTGATCATTGCATTCGAGACAGGAGTGACAATATTTATTCTCGGAGTTGTCACAGGTGTATGATTTTCCAGTATCGAATACGAAATTTTAGAATAACCTATACCGTCAAGAGAAGGATTTACTGCCGAAACCTGTAAAAGTTGCCAGAACATGACACCGTCACCTTTTCCTGCTCTGTTATGTTTACCTCCCTGGGCTACATATTCAGTGTATTCTCTTAATTTTTCCTCATCATAAGTATAATAAGGCCCCCATGGTTCTTCCGGAATATGCATACCGAAAGCTACGCTGAAGCCATATTCATTTGCATAATAAGCATAAGAGTCATACATAATCTCACGCTGTGAAGCCGAACCTGTATTATATCCCTGAAATGCTACAAGGTCAAGATCATATCCTGCTGCTTTGAAAACAGGTATCATATGGCCTGTTGAGGCAAATCCGTAAAGAGAGACTGTATATCCCTGAGATGATGTTGAATTATATTCATGTGAAATATCATCTCCTGTAACCTCAGCTCTTTTTGAATAAGCATATGGAGAGTCCGGATCATCATTTTGAGTATAAGGAGAGGGACGACCTAATGCTCCGCATCCGGCAGGAGCACATGCTATGATATATCCTTCACTTCTTGGTAATAGTTCTCTTGAATTTTTTATCATACTGATAAAACGGTCAACATTCTGTGGTTCGCCTATAGTCTGAAAACCTCCGTTTGGTTCATAATCCCAGTCTATACCATCGAACCCGAAATCTCTTACGAAATCAGCAATCTGAGTATGATCGATGTTATAAGCGTCATCTGTTCCCCAATACGTTTCACCACCGATAGATAATATAACTTTTATTCCTTTTGCTTTAAGGATATCTACCGTTTCCTTTAATATTATCCCGTCGTAAGGTACTTCAATACCGACATTTTTAATATCATAAGAACCTTTTACATATCTCATGTCCGGTTTTATAAACGAAAGAAAAATATGAGTGACTTCTTCAGGGATATTTCTAAGTTTAGTACCATTGGCAGACGGATAAGTTTCGCTCCAGGAAGGGAAATAACCTACAACGACAGGTCCTTTAACTGATCCTGTGATTTTTGTATCCGTAAGATCTGAAGTGCTGTTCTGACCGGAATTCTGCAGAACTTCATCATTTTGATTACAGCCGGTAATTAATGCCAATACTAACAGGCTTAAAGAAAATAGTTTTTTAAACATTGTGTTTTTGAATAATTAATTAATTGAAAAGATTCACGAAATCATAAGCCATACCGGATTGACGTATAGCTTACTTTTATAGTCGACAAAAATAGATACAGAGAAATCAGATTCAAAAAGATAAAATTATATTTTACATTAAAGAGTGCAAAAAATAGAGTATAAACGTGCTTTATTTTATAAAAGAATAAAAATAAGTTAACAAATTTCTATGTATTGGTGTCTTTTAGTAGATTGTATGATGTAAGTTTGATTAAAATTAATAAAATTAGATATTTTGCGTCAATAAGTATAAATAAATATTCAAAATATATCCTTGCTCCGTTTAATTAAAATAAAGCAAATAACTATTTTCTATATAAACTGATCAATAACCTACAAAAAGAAAATATTTAATGCCTTTAAATAACAAATTATAAAAAATGCAGAAAAAAACACAGATAAAATTTGGTAATTCAAAACTCACTCTTTACTTTTGCAACATCAAAGGAAAAGAGAATGACTCTTTTCTGTGAAACAGCAAATAAAAATTAAATATATGCTTAATAATAATGCTACATATTTCCGATTTTACTTTTATTACTTTTACTCAAACAGTAAGAGCGGGAAGCTGTGTATGTAATTCATTATGAGTATAAAATAATGATATATAAAAAATCCCGCTTGCATCTGTAAGCGGGATTTTTTTTTAATATCTCCGGATGTGAAAATTAAAAATATTACATTTTATATTATTAAAATAAACATCATACGTAATACAAACAGAAACCCGGATTCGGAACCCTTTTAAGGAAGAGAATAAAAAATATTTATAGAATGAAGAAAATAGCTATACAAGGTGTTGAAGGATGCTATCATGAAATGGCAGCAAAAAACTATTTTAAGAATGAAAATATCAAAACAGTAGAATGTCTTTCTTTTCCCGAAATGTTTAACAGCTTCAAGCAGGATAGAAATCTTTTTGGCGTCATGGCTATAGAAAATACTATTGCCGGACCATTACTTCAGAATCACGAACTGCTGAGAAACAGTGATATGAAAATCATCGGTGAATATAAACTTCATATTTCTCACACTCTTGCAGCTCTGCCGGGAGAAACAATTGATGATATCATTGAAGTTAACTCTCATCCTATTGCTCTTATGCAGTGTACCGATTTCCTTGATAAATACAAGAATCTTAAACTTGTTGAAAAAGGTGATACGGCAAGCAGTGCTAAAGAGATAAGCAGAAATAATTTAAAAGGTCATGCGGCAATATGTAGTGAATATGCGGCAAATCTCTACAATCTGAATATACTTTTTAAAGAGATAGAAACAAATAAAAGAAACTTTACACGTTTCCTTGTTCTTGCCGATAAATGGGCTGCCGATGATCTTATAAATACTCATAATGTAAATAAAGCATCAGTTGTATTCTGTGTCCCTCATATTGAAGGATCTCTGTCAAAAGTGCTTACTACACTTTACTTCTACAATATGAATCTTACAAAAATCCAGTCTACGCCGATAATAGGAAGGGAATGGGAATATAGATTTTATCTTGATTTGAAATTCGACGATTATGCAGGTTATAAAAAAGCGATAGAAGCTATAAGACCTTTTACAAAGGATTTCAATATTATCGGAGAATACAAAGAATTTGAAACAAAAGAATAGAGTTTATCCGCTTCGCCAGAAGATATATTGATATATCAGCGAATACATAAACCGGACTATAAGAGATTGAATAACAATATTAGTTGAAATAATAAAGATGGAAAAGCCACAATTGAATATTAAACCGGCGGAAAGAATTTCCAGAGTTGAGGAATACTATTTTTCCCGCAAGCTAAAGCAGGTTGCAGAGATGAATGCCAGGGGGCTTGACGTTATTAATCTGGGGATAGGCAATCCTGATCTGCCGCCTTCAGAAAAAACGCTTGATGTCCTTCACGAAGAGTCAAAGAAAAACGGAGCAAACGGATATCAGCCTTATATCGGCATTCCGGAATTCAGAAAAGCTTATTCGGAATGGTATAAAAAGTGGTACGCAGTAGATCTTGATCCTAATAAAGAAATTCAGCCGCTTCTTGGCTCAAAAGAGGGCATAATGCATATAACTCTTGCATTTGTTAACCCCGGAGATAAAGTTCTTGTTCCGAACCCGGGATATCCTACATATTCCGCTGTCAGTAAACTGGCACAGGCAGAAGTCATCAACTTCAACCTAACAGAAGACAGTAACTGGGAACCTGATTTTGAGGAACTTGAAAAGATGGATCTTGAGGGTGTTAAGCTGATGTGGGTTAACTATCCTAATATGCCGACAGGAAAAGATTCATCTCCTGAATTATTCAGAAAACTTGTTGATTTCGGAAAGAAACATAATATCGTTATTATAAATGACAATCCTTACAGTTTTATCCTTAACGATAAGCCTTTAAGTATCCTTGAGACAGAAGGAGCACGTGATATCTGCATAGAGCTTAATTCAATGAGTAAATCTCATAATATGCCGGGATGGAGAATCGGAGTAGCATGCGCTAATCCTGAATTTATAGAATGGATCCTGAGAGTTAAAAGCAATGTAGATTCAGGAATGTACAAGCCTCTTCAGCACGCTGCCGCAGAAGCTCTCTCCAATAGTGACGAATGGCATAAGGCAAACAATAAAATATATAAGGAAAGACGCAGTAAGGCAGAAGATCTTATGACTTTACTTGGATGTACTTTTGACAAATCTCAGACAGGACTTTTCCTTTGGGGTAGAATTCCTGATAAATATGATTCTGTTGAAGATTTTACGGAAGATATTCTGCAGAATGCAAGAGTCTTTATCACACCGGGCATGATCTTCGGTAGCAACGGCAACCGTTATATAAGGATTTCACTTTGTGCAAATGAAAATACTTATGATAAGGCTATTAAAAGAATAAAAGAGAATATAACATTATAATATTATTAATCAGACAATATAAAAAACTCATAATATGGAACTTGAATCAATTTTACTTCCCGGAATAGATAGTAAACGTCCTTTAGTTATTTCCGGCCCATGCAGCGCTGAAAGCGAAGATCAGGTAATGAAAACGGCAAAAGAACTTGCTAAAGCCGGAATAAAAATTTTCAGAGCAGGAATCTGGAAACCACGTACAAAACCGGGTGGTTTCGAAGGTATCGGAGCTATCGGTCTGCCATGGTTGCAAAAAGTGAAAAAAGAGACAGGAATGTATACGGCTGTTGAAGTCGCTACTAAAGGTCATGTTGAAGAAGCTCTTGCTCATAATATAGATATTCTGTGGATCGGAGCACGTACGACTGCCAATCCTTTCGCAATGCAGGAAATAGCAGATGCGCTTAAAGGTGTCGATATACCTATCCTTATTAAAAACCCTGTTAATCCGGATCTTGAACTATGGATAGGCGCAATTGAGCGTATCTACAATGCCGGTATCCGTAAGATCGGAGTGATACACCGCGGTTTCAGTTCATACGATAAAAAGATTTACCGTAATCTGCCACAGTGGCATATACCTATCGAGCTTCGCCGCAGAATGCCGAATCTGCCTATAATATGTGACCCAAGTCATATCGGTGGAAAACGCGAACTTGTTGCTCCTTTATCTCAGCAGGCAATGGACCTTGGTTTCGACGGTCTTATAATTGAATCTCATATTTGTCCTGATTGCGCATGGAGTGACAAAGATCAGCAGATCACACCTGATACTCTTGGTGTTATTCTTGATACTATCGTTATCCGTGATCAGACTCAGTCAACAGAAAATCTTACGACTCTTCGCCGTCAGATTGATGATCTTGACGATCAGCTTCTTGAGCTTCTTGCAAAACGTCTGAGAATTTCTAAAGAAATCGCGGTATTTAAAAAGGAACATTCAATGCCGGTTCTTCAGACAGGCAGATACGATGAAATCCTTACTAAAAGAGTTGCTCAGGCTGAAGAAATGGGAATGCACAGCGACTTTATAAAGATTATTCTGGAAGCGATTCACGAAGAATCCGTTAGAACCCAGCTTGATCTTATTAATAAATAATATATAAGAGGAATATCTTAATTAATAAAGATAAAATTAAAGAGAGATGAGAATATTAGTTCTTGGTGCCGGAAAGATGGGTACATTCTTTACCGACGTGCTATGTATGGATCATGAAGTAGCAATTTTTGACAGAGATCCTTCAAAACTTCGTTTTGTATTCAATACAATCAGAATGACTGATTATGAGGAGATAAAAGAATTCGATCCGCAGCTTGTTATCAATGCTGTAACAATTAAATATACTATTCCTGCATTTGAAAACATATTGCCTTATATAAGCAAAAACTGCATACTGTCGGATATAGCTTCTGTTAAAACCGGATTACCTGAATTCTATGCAAAAGCAGGACATCCCTTTGTCTCTACACATCCCATGTTCGGACCTACATTCGCAAGTCTTACCGATCTTTCTACTCAGTACACAATTCTGATTTCGGAATCCGATCATCTTGGAAAAGTATTTTTCAAAGATCTATATCAGAATCTCAGACTGAACATCTTCGAATACACTTTTGAAGAGCATGACGAGACAATAGCTTACTCTCTTTCCATACCTTTTGTTTCAACTCTTGTTTTTACCGGAGTAATGAAACCTCAGGAAGCACCGGGCACAACATTCAAACGTCATATGGATATTGCCCGCGGACTTTTGTCTGAGGACGATTATCTTCTTTCTGAAATCCTTTTCAACCCTCATACACCGGGTCAGATTGAAAAGATTCAGGAGAAACTGACAATCCTGCTGGATATAATAAAGAATAAAGATGCTGCGGAACTTAAAAAATATCTGACAGAATCAAGAAACAATATTCACGGATAAGTCTGAAAGACAGGTGAATTGCAAAAAAAATGAAGGCTAAGACGAAAAATACGTCTTAGCCTTTTTGGTATGAGGACTTTTAAGTTAAAGGATATTCAAACCAATGTAATATCAAATATTCTTTCCTTTAATAAATGCCTCATGAAGAATCTCTTTTCCGTTAATGTCGCCTTTATTCCATACTCCAAGCCCGTTAATCGAATCTTTTTCAACAGGATCGGTCAGACAGTCCATAAAACCTCCGAATTCATTTATTACTCTTTCAACGGCTTCAGGCATAGGATCAGCCGCCGTAATGATATAATAGAAATCCTTATTTACAATCTGAGTATATCTGGAACAGCAACGGTCTATCATTGTCTTAAGCTGACCGCACATAGTATAAAAATATACAGGAGTAGCCAGTACTATTACGTTTGCTGCAATCATCTTGTCAAGTATTTCATCCATGTCGTCTTTTTGACTGCATTTTTTTGTGTTATAACATACGCCGCATCCGGTGCAGTAATGGATCTTTTTATCACGAAGGAAAATCTTTTCGGTATTATGTCCGGCACTCTGAGCGCCTTTTATAAATTCATCACATAGAGTATCCGAATTACCTCCTTTTCTCGGAGATGAGGATATCACTAATACATTTTTTTTCATTTTATATTGTAAGTTATAGATGGATTAATGTCATAAAGGACTGATGGGAAGTATATATCACCACCATTTTTTATTATTGTCGTTTTTTATGCTGTCAAGAAGCAGAACTTCTCCTATCATAGGGATAAGCATAGTGCAGGATTCAGGCATTTCTGTTTTCTGAAAATTATCCATAGGTTCTTTCCATGAATGACGGCTCAACGCGAACTTGGAATTATGCACCGTAACTGCTCCCGAAGGATTGAGATCTTTCACTGTCGCAGCTATCTCGTCCGGCATAAGATGTATATGACGCCAGTCATCGTTGTACTGACCGTTTTCAAGTATCGCTAGATCTATATCCGGAAAGAGTCTTCCTATTGTTTCAAAATGTGAGTCATAACCACCGTCACCTGAAATATAAACCTTTTTATTACCGTCAATCATAAATGAAGCCCAGAGATTCTGGTCCCTTTTAAAAAGACGGTTTGAAAAATGACGGGCAGGAAGGCAATAAACCGTTATTACATTATCAATATGATAGTTGTCGTTCCAGTCCATCTCGATTATATTTTCGGAATCGTATCCCCAGTATTCAAAATATTCCCCAACACCGAGAGGACATATCACTTTACCAACTTTTTCTTTTATCTCTATAGCTGTATGATAATCAAGATGATCCCAGTGTTCATGTGTTATGACAAGGAAATCTATTGAAGGCATATCTTCCGGAGAATACAAATCCGTTCCTTTAAACGGTTTAAGCATCAGGGAAACAGGAAATTTTCGTGTAAGAACAGGATCAATAAGAAATCTGTAACCGCTGTTTTGTATTATATATGAAGAATGTCCGAACCAGATAAACATATCCTGATTCTTATCAAGAGCTTTCAGATCCGTCTTAATGGCAGGGACAGAATCAGAAGGCTTTACTCCGGGACGTTTTTCAAATATGAATGACCAGAAGTTCTGAAACATATTCTTATCGGAAGTCATTGTAGGAGTGAAGCTGAGATTCTGAAACTTGCCGTCTCTGTAATTAGGCGAATTTCTGATTCTCTCAACTCGTTCCGCACTATGTTTCCGGCCGAAGCTTTTATGCGAAAAAATAGCAAAAGCAGCACTGCTGCCAATTAAGAGGAAGATAATCAGGACTGTCATAGTCTTTTTCATATTTAATTATCGGATAAAATGAACATTACAAAATTATATCGTTTAAAACTTAAGGAATTAAACAAATTACGGATGATTGTATACTTTTCACGGAAAGCTACTTTTCCTGTAAAGATCAGTAATGATATCTGCTGTCAGAATGAGCAGATATGTTTCTTGTGAAACCGTGCGCTTTTCATATTGTCAGTGTACACTTGTCATATTGCCATCGTACAGTTGTAATATTGTCACTGTACGTATTTTTATAAAGATTAGTGATGTTGATGCAGAATGGAGTTATAACATTTAAATCATGTAATATGGATTATATCACATATGACGAATCTCCTTTTTTTCTGTAATTACCGGGAGAAATGCCGGTATGATGTTTGAAAAATTTTCCAAAAAACGACTGATTCGGGAAGTTGAGTTCATAGCTTATCTCCTGTATGCTCATATCGGAATATTTTATCATATTCTTAGCTTCCATAATGACAAATTCATCAATCCATTGCGCTGCAGATTTACCGCTGACTTTTTTAATTAAAGAAGTGAGATATTTAGGAGTGATAGACAGCTTGTCTGCATAAAAACCTACGCTACGTTCCTGTTTATGGAATTTTCCTATAAGACTGATGAAATTTATATAGATTTTCTCACCTCTTGTTTTATCCGACATCTCTTTTCTGAGACAGTCTCTCTGTTTATTAAGTATTGATCCAAGACTAAAGGCAAGGGCACTGCCGATTTTAGAAAGTGTCTCTTTATAAAATTTTTCTTTCTGCGATTTCGCTACCATTTCGAACATTAAAAAGTATTGTTCAAGCAATTCTTTATCTTCTTCCTCAAGGATAAGATAAGACTGACTGATAAAATCAATATAAAAAGGTAAAATGCTTTTTATATCAAGTTGCATTTCATGAAAGAATGCTTCAGAAATAAGAAATGCTTTACCTTCTATATTCTCGGTGTTTATGATCTGAACGAATTTTCCGGGATCTATCATCATCATCATACCTTCTTTTACCTCTATTTCTTCAAGGTTAACACTCAATTTGGCTTTTCCGGAAGTCAGATAAGCTCCGGTATAGGCATTTACTTTGCACGGATACCTGAATACAGAATCTGCAAGCTGTTCAAAAGAATCTAATAAGATAAAGTCATTACCTATCTCACATACAGGATTAAATATCTTTTTTAATGATTGAATTGTAAATATGCTTAGCTTCTCACTGTTCATAAATTCTTTTTTTTTACGAAAATAAGATTCTGAATCTGATTTTTCTGGTGTATTAGTTTAAAATGCGACAAATAGAACATTTATTTCGGAAATCAGTACTTTATATGCCTTATAAATAACAGGAACTTTGCATTAATGATTAATAAACATACAGATCAATAATAAAGATTGAGAAAATGAAGAAAATAACAATTATAAGTTATTCTGTGTTGATGGCCGGAATTCTGTTTAATGCCTCATGCTCAGGCAATAAAAGCGAACGGAAAGAAAAGAGGAACATTACTGTCACTACGATGGCTATAGAATCGGAAAACAATTCTTTTACGAGAGAATATATAGGAGTGACTGAAGCCGAAAGTGCCGGCGAACTTAGTTTTTCAGTTTCCGGCCAGGTAGACGGAATATATGTTTCAGAAGGTGAAAAAGTGAAAAAAGGACAGCGTCTGGCATCTGTTGATGCCGTTACGCTTCATAACAGTTATCTGGCGGCACAGTCATCATGTCAGCAGGCTCAGGATGCATACGAAAGAATGAAAAAACTGTATGACAACGGAAGTTTGCCGGAAATAAAATTTGTAGAAGTCAGAACCAGGCTTAATCAGGCAGAATCTGCTTATGCCATAAGCCGTAAACAATTAAATGATGCTGTGATATATGCCCCTTATGACGGTTTTATAAGCAAAAGCAGCATAACAGTAGGTGAAAATGTGATTCCCGGAAAACCGGTCTTTACATTATTGGATACCGATAATCTCAAAATAAGGTTTTCAGTCCCGGAAAAAGAAATAGGTCTCATAACTACGGGTGATATCGCAGAGATCAGAATTCCGACAATAAGTAAGGAAAGTATAAAAGGCAAAGTGAATGAAAAAGGAGTAACGACATCTTCCTTAAATCCTCTTTATGAAGTGAAAGTAAAGATTGATAATGCAAAGGGCGCTATACTTCCCGGTATGACCTGTAACGTGAATATAATAAATGAAAAAAATGAGAAACTTATTATTGTTCCGGTAAGATCGGTAATGCTTGGCGAAAACGGAAAAAAATATGTATGGACGATTAAAGAGGGTAAAGCAGAGCAGACAGAAATAGAGACGGGAGATTTTTCAAAAGATGGTGTAATTGTTAAATCCGGATTAATTAAAGGTGATAAAATAGTTGTAGGAGGATATCAGAAGATCAGTAAAGGAATGAATATAGAGGAAAAATGAGAAAATATAACGGAATAATTGAAGCTGCAATGAGATATCGTGTATTGATACTTATTGCAACGGGATTACTTGTTTTATTTGGGGTGTATTCACTTTTCGTAATGCCAAAACAGGAGTTCCCTGTTTTTACGATTCGTCAGGGTATTGTTGTTGCAGTTTATCCCGGAGCTTCTTCTTCTGAAGCGGAAGAACAGGTCGCAAAACCACTGGAAAGATTTCTTTTTAATTTCCCTGAAGTAAATAAGAAAAAAACAAGTACAATGTCCCGCGAAGGTATTGTATACGCAATGGTAGAGCTTAATGATAATGTAAATAATAAAGATGAAGTATGGTCAAAAATAAAGCATGGCCTTAATGAATTTAAACCTCAACTGCCTTCAGGTGTAATGGCTCTCATTGCTCAGGATGATTTCGGAGATACTTCAGCACTGCTTATTTCTGTGGAATCGGAAGATAAAACCTATCGTGAACTTGAAGGTTATCTTGATGATCTTGAAGACAG
>CAMTON010000079.1 GCA_947074105.1 uncultured Bacteroidales bacterium | reverse complement strand
CGAATAATCGCCACGGCAGGAATAAGAGGCTCTTACTGGTCGTTTAATAAAGAGTTTATATTCAGCCCGAGAGCTTCAATAGCTTTCATTCCTGAAAAGCACAGTAATTTCACTACCCGTTTCGCAACAGGTATCTATTATCAGTCTCCTTTTTATAAGGAGTTCCGGGATACACTGAGAAACGAAAACGGTAATCTGGAGGTTAAGCTTAATGATAAGATCAAATCACAGCGTTCGATACATTTCATTCTCGGTGCCGATTATTCATTCCGTGCAATAAACCGTCCTTTTAAACTTACAACAGAGGTTTATTACAAGAAACTCGATAATGTGATACCTTATGAGGTTGATAATGTAAGAATAAGATATTACGGTATCAATTGCGCTAAGGGAAATATTACCGGAGTTGATTTTAAACTTTTCGGAGAATTTGTTCCCGGTACCGATAGCTGGCTGACGTTCTCTCTTATGCAGGCTCAGGAAGAAATAAACGGAATAAAGGTTCCCCGTCCTACCGAACAGAGATATTCCATCGGTCTTTTCTTTAATGATTATGTTCCGATGTTTCCTAAATATAAGATAAGTCTTAAAGCTATATGGAATGACGGACTTCCTTTCGGAGCTCCCAATGGCGGAAGAAGCCAGGCCGTTTTCCGCACTCCTGCTTACAGACGTGTTGATATCGGTCTTTCAAGATGTTTCAATGCCGATAACGACAGATTTATGAATCGAGGCATGTTCTCTCATCTTAAGAATATCTGGCTTGGAATCGATGCTTTCAACTTACTTGATATACAGAATGTAAATTCTTATTACTGGGTAAATACAGTTGTCGGCGATCAGTATGCCGTTCCTAATTATCTTACCGGACGACTTATCAATGTAAGATTGACGGTAGATTTCTAAAATATAATTTACATTTATGTTAAAACGTATTACAAATGTAAATTCCCACTTTCTGATATCCGGATTTTTCAGATATAATTCTGAAGGATCCGGATTATTATTTTCTGTATATTATAAAAGCACCTCTTTCCGAAATATCGTAAACAGGAATATTAAGCGAATCTGCATCATTCTTAATTCTTGATTTATAATATTCTGAAACCGATGATGAAACTATGATCTCACTATAGTCAAAAAGTTCATTTAACTGCTTTAAGGAACCTTTATATCCTCTGCAGATCACAGGATAGTCAATACGCAGTTTATTTTCGGCAGTTTTATTATTCAGTGCGCCGTCGACAAAGCAGAAACTTTTATCTCCTGCCTGCATAAGAAAATCTTTCTTAATAAGATTGTTATCATAATATTCATCACTGTTAATCAGTTCTGAGATTTTGACATTATTTTTTTTGTTAAAACCCGCCGTAATATAATTAAGCCTTGAGATATCTGCAACGGAATCACATGTGATTATAAATTCATTTCTGCGGTTTTCTTTATCACCTATATAATGTATTGTGGTATTATAGTAGTTATTCGGAATATATAACTCTATTTCAGGCCGTAAATCTTCATAATACTGATATCCAAAAAATATCAAAGTCATAATAAGAGTCATTATCAGGTTATGAGCCTTTCTGTTTATTAAGTATACAGACGCCCAGATTATTATTGCATATATAATTATCACTTCCGTCATATCAGGGTATATATTTCTGATACTCATAAATGATAATGTTCCTGAAAAGAATAATGCAGTATCATTAATAAACATAGCTGTTTTATTTATCATTAAAGTAAGCATTATAAACTCTCCTCCCGTAATGATATTTATTATTACGCTACACGTGATAAGAAGTATAAGAGGAAATAAGAGCGGTATGACAAGCAGGTTAGTCAGGATAAAAGAGAGAGGAAAAATATTGAAATAATATATGCTCACGGGAAGAGTAAGAATCTGAGCAGATACCGATATATTTATAAGAGAAAATATTTTCATTTTCCCTTTTTCCATTTTCAGTGCCAGCCATCTTAATTTCTCAGGGAGAATAGCTGTAAAGAATGTAACTCTCTCTGATTCCTTTTTATTGGTATGCTTCTCATAATATAACTTCTCAAAAACCGGATAATATATCAATATCGAAAGTACTGCAAGAAAACTGAGCTGAAATCCCGCATCGTAGATATAATAAGGATTATAAAGAAGCATAATAAAAGCAGTAATGACAAGACAGTTCAGAGTATTGTTCTTCTGAAAGAATATCCGGCCTGCTATGATTATAAGAATCATTGAAGATGCTCTTATCACGGAAGGAGACAGTCCCGTTATAAAGCAGAATAATATTATTACAAAAGCGGAAATAAGAAGTCTTATTATTCTGCCTTTAAAAAGCATTACAGGGAAAAGCAGCCATGTAACTATAAGAAAGATAATTCCTGTATGCATTCCGCTTACCGCAAGGATATGAGAAAGACCTGATGCTGAAAAGCTTTCCCTCTGCTCCTTTTCTATATCATCTTTTCTTCCTGTAGTTATAGCTTTTATAAGAGCAGCGCTTTCTGTATCAAGCGACATATTGTCGATTGCTTTTTCTATTCTTTTCCTGAGATAATGAGAAAAGCTTACGAATCTGTTTTCCTCCAAAGGTTTTATAATCCTGAAAGTATCCGCATAAAAACAATATTCTGTTCCGCGTATCTTCATAAAAGATGCATAATCAAATTCAAATGGATTTCCCTTGTTTTTAATTCTGCGTAATTCCCCTATTGTCATAATTCCGCATCGTCCGGATAAAGTGTAATGACTGTCTTCAGCTGAAATCCCGTCAAATGTTTTCGAAACAATTGAATCAGTCATTGCAACAGGAAAATAAGATATTATTTTAAGATCTCCTTTTACATGTATTTCATCTGATCGAAGATTTATTTTCTTTTTCGGCTCATGACTTTCTGCTGCTTTGAGATATACACATTTTGAATCTGTTTTATAATATTTCCCTGAGGCAGTGGTTTTAGTTTCCGAAATATCGGTATCGAGAATAAGCATATATCTTCCCTCTTCGATGTCAGCTGATCTGTTATCTCTTTTGTCAGTAAGGCAGACATTAAGCAGAGCGAGAGAAAATGCGGTCAGGTATAAACCGTAATTATAATATCTGCTGTAAGTAAATTTCACTGATGGCCGATAAGGCAGAAAATATAAAAGACATATCAGCAACCCCGTAATAAAAAGAATAAATATGATAAATCCGTCTGTTATAAAATTGCCGCACAGGATTCCTGTTATATAAAACGATAAAACAGGCAACAATGGTGAATCATTTATATCAAGCAGTTTTCTCACTTTCTCTCAATATTTATAGTTGGAAACTATAGTAAAAATATGAAGCAGATTAACCGGGCGATCTGAATCATATTATTGAGTAACAACATCCATTTATAAATGTTCCGTAAAAAATGTTCAGCATAAAAAAATCCCCGGTTCATAAATTATGACCGGGGAAAATCTTATCGATAATAAAGGAGGCATCTATAAATTTGTGTGTGTTTTCATTTGAGGTAATAGATGTGAGTTAATAAAGAAGGTGTGTATAGAAGTTAAGCCTCCGTTTATCATCGTCATTTTTATAATTTCTTCATGTTTTCAATTGTAAGTACCGGATCTTCCGACTTAAAGATATAGTTTCCGGCAACGAGAATATCCGCTCCCGCATTTACCATTATTTTTCCTGTTTCAAGATTTATCCCTCCGTCAACTTCAATCATTGCGTGAGCTCCTTTCCTTAAAATCATCTCTTTCAGTCTTTCGCACTTCTGAATACTGTTTTCAATAAACTTCTGCCCTCCGAATCCCGGATTAACCGACATAAGTAATATCATATCAACATCACATATAATATCTTCCAGCAGACATACCGGAGTTGCAGGATTTAATGTTATTCCGGCTTTCATATCCGCAGCTTTAATCTGTTCTACAGCGCGGTGCAGATGCGTAACCGCTTCATAATGTATATTCATTATGTCTGCTCCGAGATCTTTCACCTCTTTTATAAACTTTGTGGGTTCTGTAATCATCAGATGTACATCAAGCGGTTTTTCTGAAAGTTCCTTTACATATTTCAGGACCGGGAATCCGAATGAGATGTTCGGTACAAAAACTCCATCCATTATATCCAGGTGAAGCCAGTCAGCCTGACTTTTATTCAACATCTGAATATCACTTTTTAAATCCCCGAAATCGGCAGATAATAACGATGGTGCTATTTTAACATTCATTATTTATTATATTATAAATTCCAATACAAATGTAATAATAAATTAATCACTTCCTATACTCAGCTATTCATGTTTTTATCAATGCACTGATTTTAGAATGAACGTTTTATCATATGTTATGGGAAATTGAGAATAATTACTGCAAACGATTGCGGTAATTCTATAAAAAACAATTCTGTTAAGACTCTCTATAATATCTGCTATATTGAATCTTTATTACTGCAAATATTTACAGCAAAAGATAATATATATAAAAGATGCGGAACGAACCTGTTTATAATCAGGTGTTTCCGCATCTTGATCCGAGGTATTTAATATTTTTTATCCGATGATTTACCGGATATTTTAATTTAAAACATTATTGTTTTTAGCATCACCTGAATTACAGGTTCTGGCAAATAATCTGATTATTGATAATGTTTCCTCTTTGGGTTTGGTTGAAAGCTTTTCCTTCACAATAAGCTCTTTTTTGGTTTTTAAAGGAGTAGAAGTTTTATTCATAGGCTGTCTTATTTAATAAATACACTAATAAAACGCACAAACTCCTTTTTATATTGTATTACAGTCTATAATAAATGTTAACAATTATCAGATGGTAAGAGCTATATTATTTTCGTCCGCGATTTTGCGGATATTGATAAGAGCATATCTCATTCTGCCAAGTGCAGTATTGATACTTACATTTGTGATGTCTGCGATTTCTTTAAAACTAAGATCTTTATAATAGCGCATAATGACTACTTCTTTCTGATTATCAGGAAGAGTTTCAATAATCTTTTTTAGATCTGTATGAATTTGCTGATTGACAAGAGTGTCTTCAATATTGTCCTCACAGATGTCGCGGTTATTCAGAAGATCGAATTCGCAATCATCATTGGATATAAACTTGCCGTTTTTATCCTGGCGATACATATCTATTATAAGGTTGTGTGCGATACGTGTGATCCACGCACCAAATTTACCTGAATCCGTATAACGGTTCTGTTTAATTGTAACAATAGCTTTAACGAAAGTTTCCTGGAAGATATCCTCAGCAATTTCATTGTTCTTTACTATGAAATTGATGTAAGAGAATAGTTTGTTCTGATGACGTGATAATAGAATATCGAAAGCCTCGTTAGTACCTTTAGCATAGAGCGCAACAAGCAGCTCATCCGAGAGATTTTTCATGTTTATCAAATTTATAATTCGGAGTAAAGGTCTTTCCTATAGGCTTGTATGTTTTTATGGGTTCTTATTAATTTGATAACAAATAAAATGTTTTTTCTGTGAGTAAAAAAAAAATATTGCGTTTTTTTTCCAAATATGGCCGATTTTAATATTTTTTTATGCTAAAAAGCTCTTATGGATTTAACTTTATATAAACCTAACTATTCAGGGTTCGCAATCGTTTGAAGTATTATAATAATTTAATAAAGAGTAATTATAACCACTTTTTTTTCTTAAAATAGAGAAGCATCATAAGAGCTACAAATATCATTATTCCCCATAAGATATAATAAGAAAAGCGTCCTTCCAGAAACGGCATATGAGCAAAATTCATACCATAGACTCCCGCAATAAATGTAAGCGGAATAAATATCGCTGAAAATATCGTAAGCACTTTCATCACATCATTCACGCTGTTCGACATATTGGCATTATATGAATTCTGCTGGTCCGATATCATCGTGTGATATATTTCAATAACCTCAAGTGTCTGAGTAGCAAGTCCTTCAAGATCACGCAGGTAATTATAAGTCCTTTCATTAATAAGTTCCGAATCGCAGACCAGGAAGCGGCTGATAAGCTCTTTTACCGGTCTGACATTCTTTCTTATATAAGCAAGTTCTGTCTTATAGTGATATATTTTTTCGATTATCTCTTTTCCGGAATCAAGAAGTTGCTCCTCCTGATCTTCGATATAACCTCCCAGACTTTCAATATTATAAATATAATTATCTACCAGTGAATCCATCATGGCATAACAAAGATAATCTGTAGAAAGAGATCTTATTCTTGTTCTTCCGTCTTTGATTCTTGTAAAGATATCTCTGAAGTTATTTTTCGGACATTCCTGAAGCGATATAAGATAGTTCTTCCCAACAATTATGGATACCTGATCCACATGTATCTTATCGGTTTCATTATCAACCCACAAAGACTTCATAATGACATAAAGATGAGTCTCATCATCCATGAATTTGGGTCTCTCGTCTGTGTTAAGGATATCCTCCATAAAGAGAGTATTAAGATTGAATTTCTGGCCGAGCTGTTCTATAAGTGTTATGTCATGAAGACCATGAATTGATATCCATGTTATATAATCATCAGAAAGCTGATCTTCTATTCCGTTTATTGATTTTACGACATCACTTTCGACAAATTCCGGATTATATTTTATCACGGTAATTGAAGGTGTTTCTATTTTCTGTTTCCCAAGAAATATCAGCGATCCCGGTGCCGCACCTTTTGACTTCTTTTTATCTTTTAGAAATCGTGCCATATTATCAGATTAAATAAATTTTTGTTCTTAAACAGACGATTTATGCATTATTTAATCTATAACAATAAAATAAACAAAAAGATTTAATCAATCATTAAATGAAGCAGGAAAGGCCATCAGCTGATATTCAAGAGCTTTTGCCATACGGCGGTGTCCTTCCGCATTAGGATGCAGGCGATCGGTCTTTTCCTTTGCAACATATATGCTGTGAGATTCTTCTGCCGGATATAATCCGCTCACCGAATTCATATCAATTACAGGCACAGCCCATACATTGCCGGCCTGTTTAATTATATCTACATAATCATTGATAAATAAACCCTGTTTATTGGCATACGTTTCCTGCGGCTGAATATTTTTATCATTAAACTTAGCATATCCGCGATGTATCGGAGTCATCAGGATGATCTGCTGTGTAGGATAGTTTGCTTTCAGAAATTTCATTGTATTATTGATTCTTCCTGTAAACGTATCAGAGTTATAATTGAAATCACGGTGTTTTCTCTTTTCCGTTTTCGGCCCGCTTACCTCAACATCTTTCTCTGTCACATTGTACCACTCACCTATCGGAATTCCGGCGTTATAATCATTTGTTCCGGCAAAAACTATTATAGCATCCACGTCATTACGTATCTCATCTTTCATTGTAGCCGCCTGAATAAGAACGCCATTCCACTGATTTCCGTTTATGGCATAAACTATAGGTTCTATACCCAGAGATTCTGCCAGATATTCCCAGTAACATTTCTTTGTCCCTATCCTTTTCTTATCTGTTATCGAATCTCCCAGGAAAGCCACACGCTTGCCTTTCCACTGACTCTCCTTCACCTGATATTCTACGATGGTATCATTTTCAGTTACAAAATCCTGTGCCGAAGCAGTAAAACCTGAGAATAAAAAAGAGGAAACAAGAACAAGTGATATAGTGTTATTTTTCATTTTAATTTGATTTAAAGTTTGATAGCACAAATATAAAATTGTAATTAAGTTAATTGTATTATTTTTGATGATATCTATTTTATAAGATGCTTATTTATCTTATTAACACTAATAACACTCCGATTCATCATGAAAAAATATATAATTCCGGCTTTTGCCGCCTTAGGTCTTTTGTGCGGCTGCAATACAGATAAAGAAGATAAAATACTTAAAGACAGGATCGGTCAGATGCTTGTTGTCGGCTTTCAGGGAACGACTCTTGACGAAAAGACCGCACTGGAAATAAAAGATAATAATATCGGAGGCATAATACTTTTTGAAAGAAGTCTCAGTAATCCCGATGCTCCGAGAAATATTACAGATAAGGATCAGCTTATATCCCTTATAAACGATCTTCAGTCTCTTAATGACATACCGATGTTTATAAGCATTGATCAGGAAGGCGGAACGGTAGCCAGACTAAATCCGACAAAAGGATTCTATAATCCACCCTCTCCCAAGCATATTGCTGATCTCGGTTGTATCGATTCTTCACGTTATTACGCATGTATGAATGCGACTCAGCTGCGCGAACTCGGCATAAACATGAACTTCACTCCGTGCATCGATATGATCGTCAATCCCGACAATCCTATTATCGCTTTGAGAGAACGAGCTTTTTCCGACAATCCCGATATCGTGGTAAAGGAAGCTGAAATTGTTGTTGAAGAGCATCGCCGTCAGGGAATAATAACTTCGCTTAAACATTTCCCGGGTCACGGAAGTTCAAAGACGGATTCCCATCTCGGACTCACCGATGTGACAAATACCTTTACCGACGCTGAACTTATCCCATATAAAAAGCTTATCGAAGATAATTTTGCAGATATAGTGATGGTAAGTCACCTTTTCAATTCAAATATCGATTCTGAGTTTCCGGCTTCTCTTTCAGAAAAGACTATCGGAGGATTACTGCGTAACAGATTAGGCTTCAACGGTGTTGTCGCCACCGATGATATGCACATGGGAGCAATTACAGAAGAATACTCCTATCCCGTCGCTCTTGAACTCGCTCTGAATGCAGGAGTCGATATGATAATAATAGGCAATAATTCAAAAAATTATGAGGAAGATCTTATCAGTGAAACAATGTCGGTAATATACGATCTTGTAATCTCGGAAAGAGTATCACGTGAAAGGATCGAAGAAGCTTATGAAAGGATAATGACGCTGAAGAGCGGGATTAAATAAGAAAACTCCGTGGATAATATCGATAAAAGATATATCCACGGAGTTTTTTACAGGCATTTATATTTATCTATCTCCCCACCGCCTTCATAAGTTTCCCTACAGCTTCGGAAGGTGTAGAAGATTCTCTTAACAGACGGATAAAGAACGAGCCGATAATCGCACCTCCCGAATAGTTGTTTGCTTCATCAAAAGTTTCCTTATTTGAGATTCCGAAACCTATCATTCTCGGATTCTTAAGATCCATAGAGTTTATGCGGTTGAAATATTCCTTTGTCTCTGCCGGGAAACTGTTTTTTGCTCCCGTTGTAGAAGCTGTTGAAACCATATAGATAAAACCGGAACTGTTTTTATCTATAAGTTTTATTCTTTCTTCCGATGTCTCCGGTGTGATAAGCATCGTAAAACGAAGATCATATTTATCAGCCAGGTCCTTGAATTTCTCCATATATTCATCAAAAGGAAGATCGGGAATTATCACTCCGTCAACACCGCATTTCTTACAGCTCTGACAGAATCTCTCAATACCATACTGCAGAACAGGATTAAGATAACCCATCAGTATAAGAGGGATCTGAGTCTTTTCTCTGATATTTTCAAGCTGAGAGAAAAGAAGATTAAGATTCATACCGTTTTTAAGCGCGTCACCTGAAGATTCCTGTATAACCACACCGTCGGCAAGAGGATCGGAAAAAGGTATACCCACCTCTATCATATCTGCTCCCTGTTTATCAAGTTCAAGGATTATCTCTTCAGTAGAATCAAGTTTCGGGAACCCCGCAGTAAAATATACCGATATTCTGTCATTTTTTGAATTTGTAAATTCTTTATCTATTCTGTTCATTTTTCTTTGTTTTTAATCTGTGAAATAAATAGTGAAAGCATCTCCGCATCTTTAATCCCCGGTGCGGTCTCAAACTTACTGTTAAGATCGACTCCCGCGCATGAGGGATTACTGATTTCAAATACTGCCATAGCATCATCTTTGCCTATTCCTCCGCTCAGCAGAAACGGCCGGTCTGTCTTGTAAGAATCAAGAAGCTGCCAGTTGAATTTCCTTCCTGACCCGCCGTGCCCCGCACATGGTGTATCGAAAACAAAATAATCTACATAAGGAGCATATTCCTCACATTTCCGGAAATCTTCCGCCGATCTTATATTTAGTGCCTTTATCAGTCTGAATCCTTGCTCTTTAAGTTCACGGCACAGCTCCGGTGTTTCACTTCCGTGAAGCTGAAGATAATCCAGCCCGAACTCCGAAGCATAGCGTAAGAGGTTCTCTTTTGTCTCATTGACAAAAACTCCCGTCTTCTTTGCCTTTACTTTTTTGAGTACACTAAAGAAGAGTTCCGGATCTGTTATCTTGTCAACCACATATCTCGGTGATTTCGGATAAAATATCATCCCTATAAGATCTACTCCGAGCGCGTCAACCGACATGATATTTCCCGGCTCTGTCATGCCGCACACCTTTATAATCTCTACCTTCTCCATATTACAGGATATCAAGCTTTCTCATCATACTCTCACCTACAAGAAAACCGTTATAACCGGCCTCTCTCAGCATCTTAAGATCTTCTGCCGAAGCTATTCCGCTTTCTGAAATCTTCACTGCCATATCGGGAAGTTTATCATAAAGAGAAAGTGAAATATCAAGATCCGTAACGAAAGTCTTCAGATTTCTGTTATTAACGCCGATAATATCGATATCATCGCAGTAATGCCCGATCTCCTCCTCGTTATGAACCTCAAGCAGAGTTTCCATATTAAGCGAATGTGCCAGAGCTGCAAATCTTTTCACTTCATCCTTTGTCAGACATGCCGCGATAAGAAGTATCGTATTTGCTCCCATGTATGAAGACTCCAGGATCTGATATTCATCGACTATGAAATCCTTTCTCAGCATCGGTTTTGAAGTCATCGCGCGGGCTTTAGAGAAATCCTCGTTACATCCCCCGAAATATTTGGTATCGGTAAGTACGGATATTCCGGCAACGTTCTTTTCATTATATAAGGGTATCACCTCTTCAACAACAGCTTCAAGGCAGATATTTCCTTTTGACGGCGAACGTCTCTTAAACTCAGCTATCATACCGTTTTCAGATCTCAGTATCGAATTCTTCATCGACACGAATCTGTTTTCATACATCAGACATGATCTGTCGAAATAGTTATAATAACTCTTTATAAACTCTATCCTTTTTTCAATCGCTTTCGGAATATAATCATGAGAAAGATTTGATTTATATCGCGCCACAAGTTCTCTTTTGTCTGCCACGATTCTGTCAAGTATATTTTCCATCATCATCTGTATATTAACGGGATAATTCAACAAATTTCTTAAATACATTCTTCGCTTTGCCGCTCATTATCGACTCTCTCGCTATCTCAATACAGTCTTTAATATCCGTATCGGGAAGGAAAGTCTGAATGGCATAAGCTGAATTCGCAAGCACCGCGTTGGTCTGAGCTTTCGTTGCAGTGCCGTTCAGCACATTGTCGAAGATAGCCGCAGCTTCCTCAATAGTCTCACCGCCGTAAAGATCCTCCTCGCTGCACTTCTCAAAACCTATCATCTCAGGAGTAAGAATCACTTCTTTTTTGTTATTTATAAGTTTAAACTCTCCTGTCAGCGAAATCTCATCATAGCCGTCAAGGCTGTGCACTATGCAGTAAGGATTCGAGTCCTGCTGAAAAAGATAGTTATAAAGACGTGCCATTTTAAGATTGTAAACTCCGAGAAGTTTGCTCTTCGGCATTGCCGGATTGACAAGAGGCCCCAGCATATTGAAGAAAGTTCTTGTTCCCAGATCCTTTCTTATCGGCGCCACCGTCTTCATTATAGGATGAAAGAATGGCGCGTGAAGATATGTAAAACCGCACGCATCCATAATGCGGCGCAGATCATCATTGTTATTTTTAAATTTCACACCGTGATATTCAAGTACGTTTGAAGCACCGCTTACCGAAGTCGCGGCATAGTTGCCGTGTTTTATCACCGGATAACCCGCTCCGGCAACAACGAATGTCGAACAGGTAGATATATTGAAAGTATTCTTATTATCGCCTCCCGTGCCCACGATATCCACTGCGTTATAATCAGAAAGGTCAAGTTTCACGCAGGTCTGAAGCAAAGCATCCCTGAATCCCGCAAGCTCATCAAGAGTTATCCCGCGCATCTGGAAAACGGTCATAAAAGCCGTAACCTGAGCAGTCGAATAATCTCCGTTTCCTATTTTGAGAAGTGTCTGACAGGCATCTTCCCTTGTCAGTGTCTCACGGTTAAAAAGTGAGTATAATAGTTTTTTCATAACGTTTTCCCGATTACAGTTTATAATTATTTACGTTCGCCACATGCTGAGCCATATCTATCGCGCTGCACAGCGCACCCAGCTTATTGTTTACCTCTTCAAGCTCCGACTGAGGATTCGATTTTGCCACAACACCGGCTCCTGCCTGGAAGAACAGTGTGTTGTCCTTGCTCAGAAAACTCCTTATCGTAATAGCCTGATTGATATCTCCGTCAAGACCGATATATCCGATACAGCCACCGTAGAAACCTCTTGACTGAGGTTCATATTCCCCGATAAGCTGAAGAGCCTTAACTTTCGGCGCTCCGGAAAGCGTACCTGCCGGAAAAGTGTCCATAAAAGCTCTCATCGGATTCTCATTATTTTTGATAAGCCCCGTAACTCTTGACACGATATGTATCACATGTGAATAATACTGCAATTCCTTATATCTGCTTACCTTAACCTCCGTCGCGCTGCGTGAAAGGTCATTTCTTGCAAGATCCACAAGCATCACATGCTCTGCGTTTTCTTTCGGATCGTTAAGCAGCTTCTCCGATATCACCTTATCGGTCTCCTCGTCACCGCTTCTTCTGAAAGTTCCCGCGATAGGATCTATATATGCCATATTGCCTTTTATCCTGAAATGCGTCTCCGGTGAAGAACCGAATATTCTGTATGATCCGAAATCGAAATAAAACAGATAAGGCGAAGGATTCACCGAACGCAGCGTTCTGTAAACATTGAAGTCGTCGCCAAGGAAATCCTGTTCGAAACGTCGTGAGAGCACTATCTGAAATACGTCACCGCGTTTGCAGTGATAGATACCTTTCTCTACGATATCCCTGAACTCTTCATCCTTAAGATTTGTACGTTTTTCACCTACAAGAGAAAAACCGAACAGATCTAGATTATTGTTTTCAAGATCCTTAATCACCTTCTCCATATTTGAAGTCTCTCCGTCACAAAGATTCTCTACCAGATACATCTCATTACGAAACATATTCATCACGATCACATAACGGTAGTATATATAATTCATCTGCGGGATATCCTTACAGGTCTCAACCGGCTCATTAAACTTAACCGGCTCTATATAACTTACTGCATCGTAACTTGTAAAACCGAAAAGTCCGTTAACACCCGTAGGATTCGACTCTGTTATCTCTCCCAGATTACCCGGTTTCGAAGAACTTTCAGTAACGCTGAAAGATGAAGTGAATTTCTTGAAAGCATCATACAGCGAATCAGGCGACGTTACTTTCTCTTCACTCTTTTTACCGTCGGGATAACTGCACTCTATCACTCCGTCATTAACGCAGAACTTAGCTATAGGCGCAAAAGCGATAAACGAAAAACTGCTCTCCGGAGTACGGTATTCGGCAGATTCCAGAAGTGCCGACTCATGATACAGGTCTCTGATTTTCAGATAAAGAGATACAGGCGAATGCATATCCGAAAGCAATCTGCAGCTGTAATTTTTTATATTGTATTTCATTGTGAATCTTTTTAGTAAAGTTTGGAAATCCTATTTAGCGAAATGTTTAAGATAAGTATCCATATCCTTGTCGCCTCTTCCCGAAACAGTAAGTACGACAACTTCATCCTTATCGAATTTCATCTTATCAAGAGCGGCAAGCGCGTGAGCCGATTCAAGGGCCGGTATTATACCTTCAAGTCTTGTCAGTTCCAGAGCAGCTTCAAGAGCTTCATCATCATTTACGGCATAAACGTTCATTCTTCCGCTTGTATAAAGATGTGAATGAAGCGGCCCTACACCCGGATAATCCAGACCTGCCGAAATGCTGTATGGCTCAATGATCTGACCGTCGGCATCCTGCATAAGCAGAGTCTTCGCACCGTGGATAATACCTGTCGTACCGCAATGCATCGTTGCCGCCGTCTCACCCGAACTGACTCCGAGACCTCCCGCCTCAACAGCCACCAGTTTTGTTCTTCCCTCATTAAGATAATTAAGGAAAGTTCCCGCCGCGTTACTTCCTCCGCCGACACAGGCTATCAGAGTATCGGGATAATCGCGCCCCTCCTTCTCCGTAAGCTGCTTTTTGATCTCCTCGCTTATCACCGACTGAAACTTAGCCACCATTTCAGGATAAGGATGCGGACCCATCGTCGAACCGATAATATAATAAGTATCGCGCGGGTTGCAGCACCAGTCACGGATCGCCTCATTTGTCGCATCTTTCAGCGTCTTGTTACCCGACTCAACAGGAACCACCGTTGCACCCAGCATCTTCATCTTTTCAACATTCGGACGCTGACGAGCCACATCCAGTGCACCCATATATACCACACATGGCATATTCATCAGCGCGCATACCGTAGCCGTTGCCACACCATGCTGTCCCGCTCCCGTTTCAGCGATAATCCTTGTCTTACCCATTCTTCTGGCAAGAAGTATCTGACCGATAGTATTATTAATCTTATGAGCTCCCGTATGATTAAGATCCTCACGCTTAAGATAAATCTTAGCGCCATACTTTTCAGAAAGTCTCTTAGCGAAATAAAGCGGAGACGGACGTCCCACATAATCGCGAAGCAGATTGTCAAACTCCGCTTTGAAGCTCTCATCCTCTATAGCCTCATAATATGCCTTCTTTAGATTTTCCACATTTGAAAGAAGAATCTCAGGAACATAAGTTCCGCCAAACTCACCGTAATACCCTTTTGAATCGATCTTGATTTCCATAATATCTTTATCCTTAATTTTTTAATTTTTCATATTCCGTTACTGCCGCCACCTTAACACTTTTACGGCAGAATACTCTCTTTTTATAAAATCTCTCGCTGTTCCCTCTTTGTGATATTTACACCTTAGCACTACCGGAAAGGGTATAAAAAAAGGAAGGAGATTCGCAAGTTCGAATCTCCTTCCCCTAATACTTTTATCTATGATATTTTAGCAAATAAGGAACATGACGATATGACTCACGACTTTTGAAGTTGTAAGTGCCACCACCAGAAATTATTTGCTAAATTGATTCTCATGACTTATTTTTTTAATTTGTTTCTTTATTTTGTCAGATATGAGTATGGATTAATTCCATATCCACAGCAAAAGTAGTAATTATTTTATAATATGAAAGTTTTTGG
>CAMTON010000078.1 GCA_947074105.1 uncultured Bacteroidales bacterium | reverse complement strand
CTCCTGAAGTAGCTTAATAATATAGATCATTAAGAAATTTTCCGGACAGCAACCCGGCAAATAAATTTTTCAAGAATAGAAGAACCATTTGTTCCGCAGTCATTTATGATTGCGGAACATTTTTTTTACTAGTAATAAGAATAATAGCCAATGAAAAAGATTATACATCTGGTATATCTTTTTTGAGAATAGAGAGAATTAAACTGTGTTAGCGGTATTTCCACTTTTTTGTTTTATTTAAATATATCTTGCGTCAGGATCTCAATTTTGCCGATATATCTAAAATCAAACAATACTTCATTACTGTTCGTTATAAATTCTGAGAATTGGATTATAATTGATTTATGACATTAATGTTTTAATTATTTCTTAGCTAAAACATAATGCATATTTATCGTTCTTATCAGTATTTAATTTTAATGATAACCATAAATTATATTTATAATGTTTAGCGAACAAAGAAGCAATATGCTTCACGGAGTACTTCTGATAGCTTTGTTTTCCTGCGCAGCATTTTATATAGGAGATTCAAAGTTTTTTAAGGAAATCTCTATAAGCCCTATGATTATAGGAATTGTATTGGGGATGATTTATGCTAACAGTCTTCGTAATCATTTACCGGTAACATGGGTTCCGGGAATACAGTTTTGTGCTAAGAAAATACTTAGGCTCGGCATTATACTTTATGGGTTCAGGTTAACTTTTCAGGATGTTACCGCGGTAGGCCTTCCCGGAATTCTTGTCGATCTGTTTATTGTTGTGACAACTATTTTCGGAGGTGTCTATATAGGCAAACTTCTCAAAATGGATAAAGAGCTTACACTTCTTACTTCGATAGGAAGTGGTATTTGCGGAGCTGCCGCTGTTCTTGGTGCAGAATCCACAATTCAGACTAAACCGTTTAAGACTGCTGTTGCCGTAGCTACAGTTGTTATATACGGGACCATCTCAATGTTTATATATCCTTCTCTTTATAAAAGCGGACTTTTAGCTTTCTCTCCTGATGAGATGGGCATTTTTACAGGTGCTACACTTCATGAAGTAGCACATACCGTCGGAGCAGGAAACTCTATGGGCCAGGAAATATCAAATACTGCAGTTATTGTGAAGATGATACGTGTAATGATGCTTGTTCCTGTATTATTGATATTAGGTTACTGGGCGGCAAAGAATATAAAAAGAGATGATACTCATATTCATAAAAATGCAGGACATAAAGATCATAAGATACATTCAGAGGAAAGTGAACAGAATAAACATCAACATCTTTCTGCAGAACAAAAGTCACAGCCTGAAATAGAGATTATCACTATTGATGAAGGTCTTGAAGAAGGCAATGTAATACATACTGATTTTTATAAAGAAGGTCACGGAAATAATGAAAATCAGAATCATAATAAAGAAATCCGTCATGAACATAAACATTCACATCAACATAAAGATGAGAATGTGGAAAAATCGGAAGGAAAGAAAAAGAATAAAGTTGTTGTTCCGTGGTTCGCATTCGGTTTTCTTATTATCATTGGTTTTAATTCTCTTGATTTAGTACCCAGAAATGTAATAACAGTAATAAATGATATAGATACATTCCTCTTAACAATGGCTATGGTTGCTCTCGGTACCGAGACAAGTATTGATAAGTTCAAACAAGCCGGAGCAAAACCTTTTATTCTTGCTTTTATTCTTGATCTATGGCTTATTGGTGGCGGATATTTCGCTGTAAAAGCTATTTCTTCCGGATTATAAGATTATTATCACAGTGAGTAGAAAAGAGAGAAAAGACGTGATAGAATAGCAATAAGAAAAGAAAAAGAAGAAGAAGAAAAAGAAGACAAAAACAAAGAAAAGAAAAGGAATAAAGGATGCAAAACTGATTAAAACAGAAGAGAGAATGAAAAGAATACTAATAATTAATACTTAACAAATGGCAGCATTATAATTATATATTTTGTCGGTCTTACTGTTTAGGTCTTGTAATGAAACCGGCTTTTTACCTGAGCCTGTGCCGGTCTTATTATTAAACTGATAAAAGTAAACCTGCAAAAACAATTGATAAAGAAGATTTTAATTTAAGTCATTATTATAATAATACCCTGATTTATATTAAGTGTCTGAAAATTAAATCTCTTTATTGATTTGAGTCCTATTCTGCATTGTTTAATTAAAAGAAAAAGGAAGAATTAACCGGTAAACGGATTTAATTCTTCCTTTTCTTTTTATGTATAAATTCAATTAGAATTATAGAAGGATAATCTTTAGCCGATTCTCTGTAACAGATTATATTTAAATAAATAATCGGTGACAGGCAATCGGTAATTTATATTCCGATACCTGTCACCGATAATTTATTATCTTATAATAACCTGAGCTTAAGATTAAATGAAAAATATCATTTATCCTTTATCAGATTACGATATTAACGATCTTATTAGGAACTACGATAACTTTCTTAGGAGTTTTTCCTTCAAGCCATTTTTCCGAATTTTCATGTTCAAGAGCCATCTTTTCAACATCTTCCTTAGACGTTCCGGCAGGAACTGCAAGATTGAAACGTGTCTTTCCGTTGAAAGAAATAGCATAATTCACAGAATCTTCTTTAAGATGTTCCTCATTGAAAGCAGGCCACTGAGCGTCGCATACCGATCCTGTTTCTCCAAGTACATGCCAAAGTTCTTCAGCAATATGAGGCGCAAAAGGAGCCAGAACAACTACAAGTTCCTTAAGGATAGCTTTCTTGTTACATTTAAGCTGTGTCAATTCGTTAACACAGATCATAAATGCAGCAACAGAAGTATTGAAAGAGAAATTCTCAATATCCCATGTCACTTTCTTAATCAGCTTATGAAGAGACTTAAGCTCATCTTTTGTAGGTTCTCCGTCAACAGGAAGGAACTGTCCGTTCTTATAGAATAATCCCCAAAGTTTACGAAGGAAACGGTGAACTCCGTCGATACCGTTTGTATCCCATGGTTTTGACTGTTCAAGAGGCCCAAGGAACATTTCGTAGAAACGAAGAGTATCAGCACCGAATTTATCAACGATAACATCAGGATTTACAACGTTGAACATTGATTTAGACATCTTTTCAACTGCCCATCCACATACATATTTACCATCTTCAAGGATAAATTCCGCATTATGGAATTCCGGTCTCCATGCTTTGAAAGCTTCGATATCAAGATGATCGTTAGAAACGATATTTACATCGACATGGATTGGAGTTACGTCATAATCATTCTTAAGATTAAGAGAAACAAACTTATTTGTATCCTTGATTCTGTAAACGAAATTCGAACGTCCCTGAATCATACCCTGATTAACAAGTTTCTTATAAGGCTCATCTTCACAAACTATTCCAAGGTCATAAAGGAATTTATTCCAGAAACGGCTGTAGATAAGATGCCCTGTAGCATGCTCGGTACCACCGATATAAAGATCTACATTTCTCCAGTAATCATTTACGGCAGGATCAACGATAGCATTTTCGTTGCGCGGATCCTGATAACGGATATAATAAGCAGAAGAACCTGCGAATCCGGGCATCGTACAAAGTTCAAGAGGGAAATGATCTTCAGTCTCCCAGTTCTTAGCATGGCCAAGAGGCGGTTCACCCGATTCTGTAGGAAGGAATGAATCCACTTCAGGCAGAAGAAGAGGAAGTTTTGATTCGTCAAGCATATAAGGGATACCTTCCTTGTAATAAACAGGGAACGGTTCGCCCCAGTATCTCTGACGGCTGAATATAGCATCTCGAAGACGGAAGTTTGTCTTAACACGTCCAAGTCCTTTTTCTTTTATAAATTCTTTTGTCGCAGCAATTGCCTGCTTAACATCCATACCGTTAAGGTCAAGACCGTTTCCGCAAGAATTGATCATCTTACCTTCCTTAGCATCGAAGCTTTCTTCCGACACATCACATCCTTCAATAAGAGGAATGATAGGAAGATTGAAATGTTTTGCAAAAGCATAGTCTCTCGAGTCATGAGCAGGTACTGCCATGATAGCTCCCGTTCCGTATCCCGCAAGTACGTAATCACTGATCCATACAGGGATTTTCTGATTTGTAAGAGGATTGATTGCATAAGATCCTGTAAATACACCGGATACTTTTTTCTCCATCTGACGCTCTCTTTCAGTCTTATGTTTGATAGAATCAAGATAAGCATCTACCTCAGCCTGCTGCTCAGGTGTTACAACCTGCTTAACGTATGCGCTTTCAGGGGCAAGTACCATGAAAGTAACACCGAACACAGTATCTGCACGAGTTGTAAAGATTGTAAATTCGATATCGCTGTCAGCAACTTTAAACTGCATCTCTGCACCCTGAGAACGACCGATCCAGTTTTTCTGAGTTTCTTTTATTGAATCAGACCATTCAAGTTTATCCAGAGACTTAAGAAGTCTGTCTGCATAAGATGAAACACGAAGACACCACTGACGCATAAGTTTCTGTTCAACAGGATACCCCCCGCGAACGCTAACGCCGTCAGTAACCTCATCATTGGCAAGCACTGTACCAAGCTTAGGACACCAGTTAACCATAGTATCGCCAAGATAAGCAATACGATAGTTCATAAGAGTCTGCTGCTGATCTTTTTCACTCATCGCATTCCATTCAGCCGCAGTAAACTCAAGTTCTTTGCTGCAGGCAGCATCAATACCTTCAGTTCCAGTCTTAACGAATTTCTCAACAAGTGATTCTATAGGAAGGGCTTTACCCTCTTTATTGTCATAATAAGATGAGAACATCTTAATAAACGCCCACTGAGTCCATTTATAAAAATCAGGCTCACATGTTCTGATTTCACGGCTCCAGTCATAAGAGAAACCAATCTTATCAAGCTGCTCTCTGTAGCGAGATATATTCTGTTCCGTTGTGATAGCAGGATGCTGACCTGTCTGAATAGCATATTGCTCAGCAGGCAAACCGTAAGCATCATAACCCATTGGATGAAGCACGTTGAATCCGTTCAGTCTTTTGAAACGTGAAAAGATATCAGATGCAATGTATCCAAGAGGATGACCTACATGAAGTCCTGCACCCGAAGGGTAAGGAAACATGTCAAGCACATAATATTTAGGTTTTGTCTTATCGACATCAACACGGTAGGTCTGGTTTTCGCGCCAGAAATCCTGCCATTTCTTTTCAATATCTCTGAAATTATATTCCATTTATATATGTTGTTTTTAGTTATCCTATCATTAAAATCTACGCTGTCGTGATACTTTGATTATCAGCAAAAAAGCATCATCCCTGTTATAACAGCCCGATTTGATTTTAAGCTGACAAATTTAGTGAAACTTTTTCTTAGAAAGATTATTTCAGAATACCGTATTTCACAATCCCGCATTTATGCAGGAAATATCTTGATGCCACACCGAGAACACCGAAACCATAAACCATACTGTTGTAAAGCTTTATTGAAGATGCTTCAGGAAAATATTTTGTAGGACACGTGATTTCGGCTATCTCATATCCTTTATCGCATATCTGTGCTATCATCTGATTGTCGAATACGAAATTATCGGAACATTTCTCATAATCAATCTTATTAAGAACCTCTGCGGAGAAAGCACGATAACCCGTATGATATTCCGACAGCTTATTATTCATAAGTATGTTCTGAACGAAAGTAAGACCGCGGTTGCTTATATATTTATAAAGAGGCATCCCTCCTTTCAAAGCACCTTTTCCAAGAATTCTCGAACCTATCACAACCTGATAAACATCGTTTGCGATAAGATAAGCCATCGAATGAATAAGCTTCGGCGTATACTGATAATCCGGATGAAGCATGATCACTATATCCGAGCCTATCTCAAGAGCCTTATTATAGCAAGTCTTCTGATTACCGCCGTAACCTTTATTTTCTTCATGATTTATAATATGTCTGATGCCGAGCTCTTCGGCAACTTTAACAGTCTCATCGCTGCTTTTATCATCAACAAGAATCACATTATCCACAATATCGAAAGGGATCTCCTGGTATGTCTGTTTTAAAGTTTTTTCCGCATTATATGCGGGCATAACAATAGTTACTTTTTTATCTTTTATCATCTTTTGAATGAATTACCGGTATTGATTGAATTAAGAAAAGGCATGTGCCTTGATTTTGCCTTTGTCCTCTTTTTCATCAACAGGAAGTCCTATTATCGAAGAAAGAAGAAAAGGAAAACTGAAAATATAATATGATATGTCGGCTCCGTCGTTCATCAGTGAAGACAGACCGTTGTTTGATATTCCGTATATAAGATGAGCCGTTATAGTAAGAAAGAAACTTAATCCCGTATAAAAAATAACGTCATTAAAATTCTTACACAAAAGTCCGAATATGCAGCTCAGGAAAATGAAGCCGAGTATCCAGCTGAACGGCAGAAGGAATGATCCCTGAATGATAAAAGGATTCATTACAAGAAACTGTGCGGGATCCATCAGTACAAAAGGCAGGAATGTAATAATAAAGGCCACAATAAAAATCTGAGCCCATATCACCATTCTTATAAAAGTTATCTCTTTGGTATAAAGCGCATATATGCCCCATATCACAAGAGGTATCGCATACACATTTCTCGTTGAAAACAATACTCCGCCCACAATGGCACTCAGGTAAAACTGCCACTGCTTCATTATCGAAATCTTATGTAACCAGAAAAAGAAAAGTGCAAAAATAGCAGTATTAAAGAATATAGTACTTCTAACAAGTATCTCCCAGCATATAGCAAGAGAAGATGCCACAAGCAAAACAATAAAGCTCAGATTGTTTCTGTCATATCTTCTGTAAGTATGTATAAACCAGATCACAATACCGCCTATTGTCACAAGCCCTATCTCACCGATCATATAAAAAGGATAACAAAGAATGAAATAAAAAGGCATCGGTCCCGGATAATTGCCTCCCGGACTTGCAATTCCGTAAGGGTAATGTCCTTCACGGGTAGAATTCCAGAATAGTTCTATCATCTCCCACCTGTCAACATTGAGCGTTTCTTTCGGAATAAAAAATAAGATTATACTGAAAAGTAAAATATACACAACACCTCCGGCAAAAATTGTTTTAAGAGATAAAAGGAGTCTGTGTTTTATATAAAGCTGATAGATTACGTAAATAAATAGTGCATATAAAGGAACCGAAGCATATCCTACGGCAGGCATTATACGGTAGAGATATTTAAAGCAGAACATTGCATTGATGATCATAAACAATATACCTGCTGTATATCTCTTTGTCAAAGTTGATGAATACATGTTATTAAAATATAGCGATACAAAAAGAGCTTCTAAAGATATATTATTCTTTATGAAGCTCTGACACTTTAAATATTTTTATTTACTGATTATCAGCCGATAATCGTTATTATGTTTATTTTCTTCCGAAATCAGCAGGTATTTCCCCCCATACTTTTGTTTCCCATTTATAAACAGGATTCTTCCATGTATGAGTCTTAAGCCATTTCTCTGCACGCTCTATAAGTTCGAAAACCTTATCGTTTCTTCCGGTACGTTCAAGTTTTGTATTACATTTTTTCTTCCTGACCCAAAGCATGGCATTCACACTATCGGAATATATAGGCATATTGTCCATTCCTTTATTTTTAAGAAAAGCAAGGACATGTACAAGAGCAAGAAACTCACCGATATTATTTGTTCCGTCCTGAAAAGGACCTACCCTGAAAAGCTCTTCACCCGTTTTGACATATACCCCGCGATATTCCATAAGACCGGGATTTCCCATACATGAAGCATCGACGGCAATACTGTCTTTAAGATATTTTCGGCTTACTCCCGAATTTTCATCAATGGCATCGGCTAAACTTTCCAGAACACCTTTCTGTTCCTTAAACCCTTCACGAAACGCATTTACTGCACTTAACTTGGAATTATAACTTTTATACTGAGCTCCCTGATACCCCTCTATCTGCTGTTTACATTCTTCCCATGAATCATAGACTCCAGGTGCATAACCCTTCCAAACCACATAATATTTGAAATTTGCCATCTGAAATTATTTAGGATATTTTTTGTCTCAATAAAAAAGTAATTAATCATTGATAGAAGTATACTTAGCAGCAGTCTCTATCAATTTCATTCTGTCTAATGGTTTTGTAAGAAAATCGTTACATCCGACTTCCAGCGCCTGATCTCTGTCTGAGTCGTAAGCATAAGCAGTAAGAGCAACAATAGGTACTTCATTTGAAATCTCCCTTATCTTAAGCGTAGCTTCTATCCCACTCATTTTAGGCATTTTGATATCCATAAAAATCATATCGGGATTCACTTCTTTAAAAAGCTCTACAGCCTCTACTCCATTAACGGCTCTTACCAGATTGTAAGTCTTTCCGAGAATAGCCTTAACCAAAAGATAGTTTGAATCAATATCTTCCGCAACCAAAATTGTTTTGTTCATAACATTAAAAATCAATTATTATTTGGGATATTCATTCTTCTATTAAAGAATATGACCTGAATAGTACGTAAAGATATGTATTTTTAGTTTATTCTTACATATTGATACACTTATTTGATTATAAATATCTTTATTTTAGCATCAAGTATAAAAGAAATAAAAAAAAATCATCACTAAATTTGCAACATACAATTTCTAAAACAAAATTTTATGAAAAGAGTTTTCCTTATCGGTTATATGGGTACCGGCAAAACGACGCTGGGCAAAATAATTTCAAAACAAATGAATCTTACATTCATCGATCTTGATATTTATATAGAAAACCGATACCATAAAACTATATCTAAAATTTTTGAAGAAGTCGGCGAAGAAGGTTTCCGAAAGATTGAAAGAACTTCCCTTGAAGAGGTTTCTGAATTTGAAAATATCATCATTGCGACAGGTGGCGGAACTCCTTGTTTTTTCGACAATATGGAGTTTATGAATAATAAGGGAACAACTATTTATCTGATGACAAACAACAATGTGCTTTTCGAAAGATTGCGCATCGCAAGCCAGAACCGCCCTATAATTAAAGGAAAAACAGATGATGAACTTCGCGAATTCATTAAAATAAATGTTGATAAACGACATCCTTTCTATTCGAAATCAAATCTCTGTTTTGACGCAAATAAACTCGACAACAGAAGCCAGATAAATGAAGCCGGCAAAAAACTTGTTGAACTTATTACTAAAGAAAACCGATAAATACAGAAATATCCCGGCAAAAGCTTTTAAACGGCTTTTACCGGGATATTTTTTTGAATGCTTTTTTTCAATTAATCAGTTAATTCTCCTGCAACCGTACACTTGTAATATGAAAAGTGTACAGTTGTCATATTACAACAGTACGATGGCAATATTGCAAGTGCACGGTTGCACATAAACATATATGACAAAAAAATAAAGGAGAGACACCCTCACGGTTATCTCCCCTTCAATTTTTGCGTATTATATTAATTAAGTGATAATATTACAGATCAAATCCGATATCTGAACGGAAATATTTTCCGTCGAAATCGATAAGTTTTGCGTTTTTGAATGACGTAGCAAGAGCTTCTTCCTTAGTGTTTCCATAAGAACTTACAGCAATCACACGTCCGCCATTTGTTACCACGTTACCGTCTTTTTCAGTTGTTCCTGCATGGAATACGATAGAATCTTCAACTTTGTCAAGACCAGTGATAACTTTCCCTTTTTCATAATCACCCGGATATCCGCCTGAAACAAGCATTACAGTTACGGCAGCACGAGGATCAAATTCAAGAGTCTTTTCGTTAAGGTTTCCTTCTGCCATACCTTCAAGAAGATCGACGAAGTCAGATTTAACGCGAAGCATAACCGCCTCAGTCTCAGGATCACCCATACGAACGTTATATTCGATCACTACAGGCTCGCCTTTCACTTTGATAAGACCAAGGAAGATGAAACCTTTGTATTCGATACCTTCTTCTTTAAGACCTTTTACAGTTGGGATAACGATGCGCTCTTCCACTTTCTTCATAAACTCTTCGTTTGCGAAAGGAACAGGAGAAACAGCACCCATACCGCCTGTGTTAAGACCTGTGTCACCTTCACCGATACGTTTGTAGTCTTTTGCTTCAGGAAGGATCTTATATGATTCACCGTCAGTAAGAACGAAAACAGAACATTCGATTCCGTCAAGGAACTCTTCGATAACGACAGTCTTACTTGCATCACCGAACATACCTTCAAGCATTCCTTTAAGTTCTTTTTTTGCTTCATCAAGAGAGCTGATGATCAATACACCTTTACCGGCAGCAAGACCGTCGGCTTTAAGAACGTAAGGAGCCGTAAGTGATTCAAGGAATTTGTATCCGTCTTCAAGAGTTTCGGCAGTGAAACTTTTGTAACCCGCAGTAGGGATATTATGACGCTGCATAAAAGCTTTTGCGAAATCCTTGCTTCCTTCAAGCTGTGCACCGACTTTTGACGGTCCGATTACAGGGATATTCTTAAGCTGCTCATCATTTTTAAAAAAGTCGTAAACACCTTTTACTAAAGGATCTTCAGGACCTACAACAACCATGTTAATATCATTTTTTAAAGCAAACTCTTTAAGCGCGTTAAAGTCGGTTGCGGAGATATTGACATTTTCGCCAATCAAAGCAGTTCCGGCATTTCCCGGAGCAATGAAAAGTTTATCAACTTTATTACTTTGTTTGATCTTCCAGGCAAGAGCGTTTTCGCGTCCGCCTGAACCTAATAGTAAGATATTCATTTAAATAACTTTTTGAGATGTGTTATGTATTAATGTTTTTAATATTAATCGTTTGCAAAATTAATACTCTTCCGCGGTTAAATTGGCAGAGAGGAAGTTATATTTTAAAGATTATCGTCAAAATAACGCGTAATCTTTTCCATAAGATGCACTCTGTCTTTTCCCATCACGTTATGTTCGTGAGCCGGATAGATATAATAATCGGGATAGATATTGACTTCTGTTGCTTTTTTAAGGAAACTAAGTGAATGCTGAAGAACAACGACAGGGTCGATATCTCCGTGAATCATAAGTAACCGGCCTTTAAGATTATGGGCGCGGTTAAGAAGAGAACTGTTTTCATAACCTTCAGGATTTGATTCCGGTGTTCCCATATATCTTTCTCCGTACATTATTTCATAATATTGCCAGTCGACAACGGGACCTCCGGCAACTCCTGCCTTGAAAGTATCAGGATATTTAAGCATCATATTAGTTGTCATGAAACCACCGTAGCTCCATCCGTGAATACCGATACGGCTTGAGTCCACATAAGGAAGCGACTGAAGGAATTCCACTCCTTTCATCTGATCTTTTGATTCTTCTTCCCCGAGACGGCGGTGTATAGCCTGCTCGAAATCACGTCCTCTGTTAGCAGAGCCGCGACCGTCTATTGAGAATACCACATGACCTCTCTGTGCCATATAGATATCCCATCCGCGCGTGTCGCTCAGATAGCTGTTTTTTATAAGCTGAAGGTGCGGACCGTTGTACAGATAAACAATGACAGGATATTTTTTATTCGGATCGAAATCCACAGGTTTGATAAGTCTGTAGTAAAGATCGGTCGTATCGTCGGCTGCTTTTATTGTTCCTACAGTGATCTCAGGCATCTCATATTCCGCATAAGGGTTTTCTGCCTGGATAAGGATCGCTCTGTTTCTGTTTGAGATATTTACAAGCTGACTTGTTCCGGGATTTGAATGAGATGAATATCTGTCGTAGAAATAAGTAGACGAAAGATTAAGTTTAGGATTATGTACACCTTCCGCTTTTGTAAGACGTGTCTTTTTTCCTGTCTTGACATTCAATTTATAAAGATCACGGTCTATTGTTCCGTTTTCATTTGAAACATAGAAAAGATTTTCTCCTTTCTTATCCGCTTTGATAAGGTCGGTCACAAGCCATTTGCCGTTTGTAAGCTGACGTATCTGATTGCCTTCGATATCGTAAAGATAAAGATGGTTGTAGCCGTCGCGCTGGCTTTGCCATACGAACTGGTTGTCATTGATAAACATTGCAGGATGTTCAGGCTCAACATATTTGTCGGAAGATTCAGAGAAAAGAGTTTTCAGAAGTTCTCCCGTCGCGGCATCATACATGTTAAGATCCATATGGTCCTGTTTTCTGTTGATTTCAGCGATAAGTATTTTGGAGTTATCCGGAGTCCAGGCGATGTTAGTCAGATAATGATCGTCTTCTACGGTATTAAGATAGTTTGTCTTTCCTGTTTCAGGATTAAAGACTCCTACCCTTACCTGATGACTTGTCATTCCGGCCATAGGATATTTGATATTTTCAAGTTTTGCCTGACGTGCAGTAACGTCGACAAGAGGATAATCTTCAACCATAGATTCGTCCATTCTGTAGAAAGCAAGAAGTTTGCCTGAAGGCGACCAGAATGTGCCGTTCATAATGCCGAATTCATTTCGGTGAACAGACTGACCGTAAATTACGTCTTTTGAAGGTTCAGTTCCTGAAGAAAGGATATTTTCAGCATCGACAGTTTTTCTTTCACCGTTATTGCTTACTACGTATAGTCTGTTGGCATTGCAGACCGCAACATTATCCCATGTCGTATTAATGTCCTGAGAATTGTCGTTGTCAGTAAAAGCAATTGACTCAACAATCTTTTTGCTGTTGAGATTAATGAAATAAAAAATATTGTTTGCTCTGAAATAAGCGATATCCGATTTTTTATTATTGTCGAAGAAAAGAGTCGGAAGTTTCTCTGTCTCCTTAGCATCGACAGCTTTAAGGGCTTTATTGATCTGTTTAAGGGTTATAAGGGCTTTCTTCTGTTTTTCGCCGTTATTCTGAAAAACAATAATTGAATCACCTTCTTTACCGATCAGTTTATCACCATAGAAATCAGCTCCGTCGATATTTTTCGGACGGAAAGAATTGTAAGTATCCCCACCCGGGATAAGATCTTTAAGTTCAAAACTTTTCTTCTGAGCAAAGGATGTCATTACAGATAAAAGAATTAAAAGAGTAGATGTGATGAATCTCATAAGCATTTGCCTTAATAAAATAGAAAAGGGAATCCTCTTGAAGAGAATTCCCCAATAATATAAAAATGATTAATCTTTATTTTTGTCTGAATCCGGAGTCCAAGTATGACCCTGGCTTGTGTTCATCTGACGGTTAGGGTCGAAAGTTCTTTCGCCGCGTGGTTTGAACACACCGTCGTTACGCAGTTCCAGTTTACCTTCAGAGTTTCTCACGAAATTACCTGAGCTCTGGTATTTCTTACGTGGTTCGCGGTCGCCTCTTTCTTCTCTGTTGAAAGAGCCTCTTCTTTCACCTTTATCGAAAGAGCGAGAGTCTTTTCTGTCACCACGATCGAACGAACCTTTTCTTTCACCTTTGTCAAACGGACGTGATTCTCTTCTTTCGCCTCTGTCGAAAGAGCGTGAATCTTTTCTGTCGCCACGGTCAAAAGAGCCTTTTCTTTCGCTTCTGTCAAAAGAGCTGCGTCTTTCTGAAGAATCAAATTCTCTTCTTTCACGTCTTTCAGTTGAAAATCCGCGAGATTCTCCACCTTCAGAATCGAATGATTTTGGTTTTCTTTCAAAACTGTCTCTTTTCTTGAAAGAGTTTTCTCTGTCAGAATCGAAACGATCTTTATCTCTGAATTTATGAGTTTTGCTTCGAGTTTCGTTTCTTCTTGAAGTAGCGCTTCTCTTATCTTTAAAGCTTCTTTCTTTACGAAGTTTTCCTTTAAGATAATTATCTACTTCAGGCATATCAACCTCAAGCTCATCTTTGTCAAGTTCTCCACCTTCACTTTTGAAATCTTTGTAAGATCCTGAGAAAATCTCGTATTTTCTGAATTCACAGTCAAGACCACCATTCATAAGATTGATTTTCAGAGATGGTTTAAGACCTATTTCATCAAAACATTCTTCTTTGTAGCTAAGAATCCATGCTTCATATCCTTTAAACTGGTGTTTAAGGGTAGAACCGATCTCTTTGTAAAGATTAAGAATGTCGTTTGAAGAGATACGTTCTCCGTAAGGAGGATTCATAACAAGAACCGCATTCTGAGGAACAGTATCTTCAGTGTAATCCTGGAAAGGAAGTACGCTTAAGTCAATATATTTGCTGAAGCCCGCAGATTTGATATTTTCTCTTGAGATTTCGATAGCTTTTCTTGAAACGTCAGAACCGAAAATCTTAAATTCGAATTCACGTTCATCAGTTTCGTCATTGTAAATCTCATCGAAAAGATCAGCATCATAATCGCTCCATTTTTCAAAAGCAAAGTTTTTTCTGTAGATTCCCGGAGGAGTGTTTGTCGCGATCATCGCCGCTTCAATAAGAAGAGTACCAGAACCGCACATAGGATCGATGAAGTTTTTCTCTCCGTTCCATCCTGTTTTAAGAATCATACCCGCAGCAAGCACTTCGTTAAGAGGCGCTTCATTCTGATCTATACGATAACCTCTTCTGTGAAGAGATTCACCTGATGAATCAAGAGAAACTGTGCAGACATGACCCGCGATATGCAGGTTAAGAGAAAGATCGGCATTTGTAAGACGCACGTTAGGACGTTTTCCTGTTTTATCCATGAAATAGTCTACTATTGCATCTTTTGCACGATAAGTAACAAATTTAGAATGACGGAAATCGTCAGAGAAGACAACGGAATCAATAGAGAAAGTATTCTTTTCAGAAATAAAATCTTCCCATTTGATCTTTTTAAAAGCGTCATAAACTTCGTCTGTATTCGAAGCATTGAAGGTTGCGATAGGTTTAAGAATTCTTAGAGCAGTTCTAAGTCTTAAGTTAGCCTTATACAATAGAGATTTATCGCCGATAAAGGAAACCATACGTATTCCCTGTTCTACTTCTTCACCGCCAAGAGCGATAACCTCCTGTGCCAATACATCTTCCAGTCCCTGGAAAGTTTTGGCAATCATTTCAAATTTCTCACTATTCACTTGTAGTTTAATTTTAGTGTGACAAAGAGACCTTTCCCCTTGCCCGATTTTTTGTTTTTACCCTTTTGGGAATTTCTTTATTGTAAAATAATAATGATTGACAGCAGATAAAAACCGGATTAGCCTTTTGAAGTTTATTATTTCTTCTGAAGCACTCTTTCTCCGGCAGGAACATCTTCAGTAACCCAGATGTTTCCTCCGATTACCGAATTGTCGCCAATATTTATTCTTCCGAGTATTGTGGCATTTGAATAAACCACAACATTGTTCCCGATCATAGGATGGCGTGGAATTCCTTTAATAGGATTGCCCTGCTCATCAAGAGGGAAATTCTTGGCGCCAAGAGTCACACCCTGATAAAGAGTGACATTACTACCAATAATCGCAGTAGCACCAATTACGACACCTGTCCCGTGGTCAATAGTGAAAGAATGCCCGATTGTTGCTTCGGGATGGATGTCTATACCTGTTTCACTATGTGCCATCTC
>CAMTON010000077.1 GCA_947074105.1 uncultured Bacteroidales bacterium | reverse complement strand
ATTGCGGATGCAAAGGTAAGCATTATTTTTAAACCTCCAAATTTTTAGCGAAAATTTTTCATCTTTTTTTTCGAAGACCGTTTTCTTAAAAACCGATCATCTTTAAAAGAAGAAGTTTTATTTTGACAGCGGCTCTTTTTAAACAAGCTTTAAAAGACATTGTTCATAAAGATGCGTCATTTATTTTGCGTTCCCTTTACTTTAAGTATTTCAACTTTCAGCACCCGATCTCTCTCGATTGCGGATGCAAAGGTATGGCAATTTTTCAGTCCTGCAATAGTCTGATAAAAATATTTTTTCTTTAAAACTCCGGATTCTACTTTAGCTATATCATAACTATCCGAAATTTCAATAGTTTATAAAAACATTAGCTATTGAAAAAAAATCACACAATCATCAATCTTTTATTTGCGTCATTTACCAACCAGGAAAATCAGTTGTTATAATACTATTTTTTTAACGCTGATTAATATAATTATAATATCCAAATATGTTTTAATGGAGATAAATGATCAATAATATCTTTTTACTGCAAATGCAGTTTTCATAAATAATACACTCATTAATGTCAATCGCACGATTCTCATATTATACCATACGATATTAATATGAAAATCATGCGATCTTATTTATGTTTCTACATTTTAATCTTTCAGAGAATTCCAACCCTGAGCTTTAAGTTCTATCTCTGCTCCGTCACGAGTAATCATAGCTCGTCCAAGCGACTCATCAGTAATATGACCAATAATTCTTACTCCCGGAATCGATTCTATCAGATCATGCTTACCCAGAGGAACAGTGAAAAGAAGTTCATAATCTTCTCCCCCATTAAGAGCCGCAGTAATCAGACTCATATTAAACTGCTCTGCCTGCAAAGCGGTCTGATAATCTATAGGAATTTTCTCCTCGTATATACGACAACCCTTTTCACTCTGATTACATATATGAAGAAGTTCAGAAGAAAGACCGTCGGAAACATCGATCATCGATGTAGGAACAATACCCTTCTCAGCAAGAATTGCCACTATATCCTTTCTTGCTTCAGGTTTAAGCTGACGCTCCAACAGATATTCCTTTCCGTTAAATTCACGCTCCGTGTTATCACCTTCACTAAAAAGCTTTTTCTCTCTTTCAAGAAGCTGAAGCCCCATATATGCAGCACCAAGATCTCCTGAAACGCAGATAAGATCATTCTCTTTTGCACCGTTTCTGTAAACCGGTGTCGCAGCCTCTCCGATACATGTTATACTTATGGTAAGGCCGGTAAGAGAGGCAGAGGTATCTCCTCCCACCATATCAACACCGTAGACTTCGCAGGCAAGACGGATACCACTATATAATTCCTCAAGAGATTCTACCGAAAATCTTGCCGAAACCCCTATAGAAACCACTATCTGGCGCGGAGTCCCGTTCATTGCATATATATCAGAGAAATTGACAACAGCCGATTTATAGCCCAGATGTCTCAAAGGCACATAAGTCAGATCAAAATGTATTCCCTCCAAAAGCAGATCCGTTGTTACAAGCAGATTCTTATTTCCATATTTAAGAACCGCAGCATCATCGCCCACACCCTTTACCGAAGAATCATTATTCAACGGAAAAGATTCAGTCAGTCTTTTTATAAGACCGAATTCTCCCAGCGATGAAATCTTAGTTACATTACCCTGTTCCATATCAGTTATTTTATTTAATTGCTGCAAAGATATCATAATATAAAAAAGGTGATCAAAAAAATTGACCACCTCTTAATTATAAGAACATTATTTTTATCTCTTTGATGACAATTAAATGCTGTTTATAATCTCTTTCATTATAAATGTCATGTTAGGCTGTGCCTCAGCAGCTGCTTTCTGCACCTCTTCATGAGAAACCTGTTCTACAATACCAACCACACCAAGGTCAGTGATTACAGAGATAGCAAAACATTCGATTCCGCTGTGACGTGCCACTATAACTTCAGGCACAGTCGACATACCGACAGCATCACCGCCGATGATTGCGAAATAACGATATTCAGCAGGAGTTTCGAAAGTAGGACCCTGAGTTCCTACATAAACGCCTCTCTGAAGTTTGATATTGTTTTTCTTTGCGATCTCAAAAGCAAGTTTGATATATTTCTGAGCATAAGGCTCACTCATATCAGGGAAACGAGGCCCAAGTTCCTCAAAGTTCTTTCCGCGAAGCGGATGTTCAGGGAACAGATTGATATGATCGCGAATCACCATAAGATCTCCTACCTGGAAAGAAGGATTCATACCTCCTGCCGCATTTGAAAGGAAAAGAGTCTTAATGCCGAAAGCTTTCATTACACGGATAGGGAATGTCACCTGAGACATATCATATCCTTCATAATAATGGAAACGGCCCTGCATAGCCATAACATCCTTGTCTCCCAGCTTACCAAAGATCAGTTTTCCACTGTGACCTTCTACTGTCGATACCGGAAAATTAGGGATTTCAGTATACGGGATTTCAACTTTGTTAGTAATATGTGAAGCAAGTTCACCAAGACCTGTACCAAGGATAATAGCTACCTGAGGACGGCTAGGAACTTTGTTCAACAAATAATCGGCTGTTTCTTTAATTTTTTCTAACATATTCTAGTATAGTTTGGTTAAACCTTTCTTTTTCGTCGAAAAGCAAATCCAAAGTAATAAAATAAATTGAATCTGCAATTATTTTGTATTTTAATGCATGTCTGCGAATCTTCACCGCGTCTTTCTCAGTAACAACTATAACACAGTCATTGTTGTGATTTACAGCCTTAAACTCCTTAACAATCATCTCCATATCTTTTTTTGTAAAATCATGATGATCGTCAAAAAGAATTTTTCCCACCAGATTGGCATCCTGCTGTAATTTTGCAATAAGTGAATGAGGCTGCGCAATACCCGTCACCAGCAAAACAGGTGTATCTTTTGTCAGTTTTCTCTCCGAATTATCGGCAAGAGAAATAATCGAGTTATTGACAAGAGAAGAAAAAAACACGTTTTTCACTGCGATATGATCTCTGAAAAACTTCTTTTCCGAACTGTTTATATAATGTGGGGATTTTGTCACTACCACCATATCAGCACGTGTCTCTCCGTTTGAGGCCTCTCTCAGCCTTCCCATCGGCATAACGTAATCATTGAAATAAGGACGGCTGAAATCGGTAAGCAGAATATTAAGTCCGGCTTTTACATAACGATGCTGAAAAGCATCATCAAGAATTATGACTTGCGGCGGTTCTTTAAGAGCCATCAGCTTCTTTACTCCCTCCCGGCGATCGGCATCAACAGCAACGATGATATTCGGGAATTTCTGAGCTATAAGAAACGGTTCATCACCAAGCTCGTCGACCGACATATTCTTCGTACTGATTCTGAAACCTTTGCTTTTACGTCGATAACCTCTACTAAGAAGCGCCACACGGTAATTATCTTTCAGCAGGCGGATAATATATTCCGCATGAGGAGTTTTTCCGGTACCTCCTACCGCCAGATTGCCGACGCATATCATAGGAACATTAAAGCTTTTTGACTTCAATATTTTGAAGTCAAAAAGCTTATTCCTTATAAATGTTACAAAATTGTATATAAGCGAAAAAGGCAAAAGTGAATAATAGACTTTGAATTTTCCTGCCATAAATATTATTCCATAATAAACTCAGGCATTCTTGCCTGTATCCCTGTTTTATTTTTCATAGTGTTGAAGAACTGATATTTTTCAAAATCCTCACCCATGACCGATTTTTTCAGTTTAACAGAAAAGTCTTCATTTATGTTTGCCATAATGCTTTCAAATAAAGATTTTGGTCTCGGATATACCGACATCTGAGCATTTTCTATTCCGACAAGTTCCTCAAGTTTATTCTTAGCCACATCTATACCTCCAAGTTCATCAACAAGACCGATTTTAAGAGCATCAATACCCGACCATACGCGACCTTCTGCAATAGTCTTGATTGAGTCAACCGGAAGACCGCGACCATCAGCACAACGTTTCACAAAAAGCTCATAAATATCTTCAACACTATTCTGAATTATTACACGTTCAGCCGGAGTCAAAGGTTCAAAGATCGTTGCCTGTCCAAATTTGTTAGTCTTCACCTCATCAAAGCTAAGACCGATATCTTTTGTAAGAAGCTTATTAGCATTAAGGATAAGGCCGAACACTCCGATAGAGCCTGTAAGCGTACTTGGTTCCGAAACAATATAATCTGCATTACATGAAATATAGTAACCTCCCGAAGCTGCATAAGTGCCCATTGAGACAACTACCGGTTTCACCTCTTTAAGATCTGATATAGCTTTCCATATCTGCTCTGATGCAAAAGCACTTCCTCCGGGAGAATTCACACGGAAAACCACACCTTTGATATCATCGTCATTCTTTATCTTTTCAATCTCTTTGATAAGTCTGGGAGCATATATGCCTTTACCTTTAGAATCTATTATTTCACCTTCTGCGCAAAGAAGAGCTACCTGCGGAGCATTAGAAGTAACGGTAATGGAAGCAAGGTCAGAAACTGAAGCATAATTAACATCTCCACCGCCACAAGTATTCTTTATTATATCCTTCACCTCTGAACCATATTTAGCAGCGGTAAACAATCCTGTACCGGAAAGATCTTTTGCCATTTTCCCGCCAACATATTCATCTGCATAGTAATTGAACTGAGCAACCGGAATATCAGTACTTTCCGACATCTCTTCTGTAACATAATTCCAGATAGAATTCATAAATGTCTGTGTCTGCAGACGGTTTGCGTCACTCATCTTATCCAGCATAAAAGGCTCGATGGCAGACTTGAAGGTTCCTACTCTGAATATCTGTGGTTCGATACCAAATTTTTCAAGAGCTTTCGTAAAGAAAATCTGTTTAGAACAAAGACCGGTAATTGCAACAGCTCCCACCGGATTTACGTAAATAGAATCAGCTACAGAAGAAAGAAAATACTGATTCTGACCATATATATTATTGTAAGCGATGATGAATTTACCCGATTCTTTAAAGCGGATAAGTTCACGGCGTATCTGCGCTGAAGTAGCATAGCTTCCTTTATAATTATCCGTATTAAGATAAATCCCTTTAACCTTAGGATTTATTCTTGCCTGATTTATACTCTTCATAATATCGGTAAGAAGAAGAGGCTGCGCTCCGTCATCCTGTATTGCAGAAAGAATTTCTTCAAGTTCGCCTCCCTCTTTCACTTCTATAACCGACGAATTGATTGAAAGATTAAGTACAGAATTGTCTTTCACAGTCGGAGTCGGCGTACTGAATGAAGCAATAGATATGATAGAGAAAATGAAAATTGTAAAGCCAAGCCCTCCGGCAATCATGACACCAAGGATACAGGCAAACATTGTTTTAAAGAATTGTTTCATATATTTAATATTGATAAGTTTAAAGCAAAATGATTGTAAAAGTAAATAATTTTAATATATAATTTAACAGAATATCTTAATTTATACAATAATCAGCTATAATACAACAGATTAGAAAACATCGAACCATTAATAAAATCTGCTGTATTATGCATTCCTGATCTGATATAAATAAAGATTATGAATTGATATACTTTTTCAGTTCATATAGTGAATCCAGAACAGAGTTGATATTCTTCATATTGACTTTGTAAATAAATACACCCACTACTAATCCGACACATCCGCTGATAACTGCAACGATAAACATAATATAATCATGCTTTATAACAAGCGGTATTAAAAAGACTAACAGGAAGAGCGGGACCATGAAGAACAACCCTAATTTAAAAGTGAAAAGTGATATTTTCTTGAAACCGATGATCTTAATGATAAGCTCCTCGGTAGTATCGGCAGCAAGATTGATCTTATTTAATTTATATATCTTATATATCTGTTCAAACATGCTGCAACATAAAATGATACGTACCACAATAACAGGTCCTATTCCGACCAACCGGGCGTATATTGGAATAAAAAATAACCCTATGACAAATATGGATAATATCAGTATTTTTATCTCATATTTCTTTAATCCACCGATTCCGGAATCGGTTCGACTCTTAATCATATCAGTGATAATCTTATTATTAATAATTTCCGTTTTTTTCAGGCGGTTGTCAAGATCGGCCCATTCAGATTTTAATTTGTCAAGTTCCATAGTATTATAAATTTAGTTGTCAGACATATCTTTTAGTTTTTCACGTATTCTGGAGAGTTTCACTCCAACATTAGTTTTGGTGATACCTGTCACCGCAGCAATATCATCGTAGGATTTATCTTCGAGATAAAGAAGTATGATCGCTTTCTCTACTTTGTTGAGACGGCTGATCAAAGTATACATTCTGGCTAGAAGATTCTCCTCTTCTGTTCCTGCTATAGATTCGGCCTCTATATTAAGAGGTATTACCTCAGGTTTACGGCTTTGCTTTCTTAATATGGAAATACAAGTATTAAGAGCTACACGATATAACCATGTTTCCTCTTTACTTTCGCCACGGAAAGAAGGATATGCTTTCCATAAATTCAGGATAACTTCCTGAAACAAATCATTTACATCATCCGGACTATCGGCATACATATAGCATACTTTATAAATCATACGCTTATATTTTTCTGTCAGATCGAGGAATCTCTGTTCTATTTCTTTCATTTTTATTAATTTTTCTTCTTTTACCCTATTAGTCGCACAAATCTTTAAAATATTACAAAAGGTTACAAGTTTTTTTTATTTTTCTTAAATCACCATTATTAAAAGGGATTCCGGCCTGCATACAAGCGCCTTCCGGAAAGGGTTCTTTTTGTCTCCGGTCGGAGAACGGTCGGCTGCGGGACGGAAGGCGACAGGACAGCCAAAGGAAACAGCAGAAATGAAACTGTTTTATATAGAAAATGCATACTGCCGGAATATCAATATCTTAATATTCCCGATTATCCTTATAAGCCTGAAATGAAGAAAAAATTAGTTAATAACGCCGGCATAATAATTATTAAATTATATTAATAATGAAGTATTATTGAAGTATTTAAGGAAAGGATTAGTATTATTATTTGAGTAATATCCAATTTTATAGTATATTTGCATCATAATTAACGAAGGAGGGGGCGGAAGGCTTCCTCCTTTTTGATATTATACTGTTTCCGAGGCCGTTGAGGCTGAAAGAAAAGATCAATAAAAATGATATGATTGATAAAAATATTGTTATATCTCTTGTAGAAGAGGCGCTTGCCGGATCAGAGAGTTTTCTGGTTGACGTTATTGTGAAACCTGGTAATCTGATAGTTGTCGAAATAGACAACGATGAGGGCGTAGATATTGATGAATGTGTGAAAATAAGTAAGCACATAGAAGAATCACTTGACAGAGAAGCCGAGGATTACGAACTTGAAGTCGGTTCAGCCGGCCTTACCTCTCCGTTTAAAGTACTGCGTCAGTATCAGAAAAACATCGGCAATCCGGTGGAAGTATTGTCAAAAGACGGGAAAAAGATCGCAGGACTGATGAAAGAAGCAGATGAGGACGGATTCACAATTACTGTTATGGTAAAGGAAAAACCGGAAGGATCGAAGAGAAAGATCGATGTCGAGCATGACATCAGATATAAATATGATGAAGTAAAATACGTAAAATATAAATTCTAAAACCTGTTATGGCTAAAAAAGAGGAAACTATAAGCCTTATAGATACCTTTTCAGAATTTAAGGACCTGAAAAGTATAGATAGAACTACCATGGTGAGCGTTCTTGAAGAATCGTTTAGAAACGTTCTTGCCAAGATGTTCGATACAGACGAAAACTATGATGTAATTATAAACCCTGATAAGGGAGATTTTGAGATATGGAAACACCGTGAAGTTGTTGAAGACGGAACAGTGACGAATTCGAATCTTCAGATATCGCTTTCAGATGCACGTAAGATCGTTTCAGATATCGAAGTCGGAGAGGATATCACCGAAGAGGTTTTCTTTGAAAAGTTTGGCCGTCGCGCTATTCTGAATCTTAGACAGACATTGGCTTCTAAAATCCTTGAACTGCAGAAAGACTCACTTTTCAATAAGTATAAGGATATGATCGGTCAGATAGTATCGGCTGAAGTATATCAGGTTTGGAAAAAAGAGATGCTTCTTGTAGATGACGAAGAGAACGAACTTCTTCTTCCTAAGACAGAGCAGATCCCTACAGACTTCTATCATAAAGGAGATACGGTAAGAGCTGTTGTCGCACGCGTGGACAATAAAAACAATAATCCGAAGATCATTCTTTCGAGAATTTCACCAATGTTCCTTCAACGTCTTTTCGAACTTGAAGTACCTGAGGTGATGGACGGAACAATAAAAATCGTGAAAATTGCGAGAATTCCGGGAGAAAGAGCAAAAATCGCTGTTGAAACATCAGACGACCGCATTGATCCGGTAGGAGCATGTGTCGGAGTAAAAGGCGCGCGTATTCATGGTATCGTGAGAGAACTTCGTAATGAGAATATCGATGTTATCAACTATACTACAAATACAAGTCTGTTTATTCAGAGAGCATTGAATCCTGCAAAAATCTCTACTATCAGAGTAAATGAGGAAAACAAAACAGCCGAAGTGTTTTTGAAACCCGAAGAGGTTTCTCTGGCAATCGGTAAAAGTGGTATGAATATCAAATTAGCCTGCATGCTTACAGGTTATACTATTGATGTTTATCGTGATATCGACGAAGAAGAGGAAGATATCTACCTTGAAGAGTTCGCCGACGAAATTGACGGATGGGTGATTGAGGCATTGAAAAGTATCGGTTGTGCAACAGCGAAGAGCGTGTTGAACATGCCGCGCGAGATTCTGGTTGAAAAAGCCGATCTTGAGGAAAATACGGTAGATGACGTTATCGCTGTCCTGAGATCAGAATTTGATTCTGAATAAACAGAGACGTTTGTACTAACGATCGGATGAGAACCTTCAAATTAATTTGTTAAATTTAAAGTATGTCAATAAGAATAAGTAAAGCAGTAAAAGATTTAAACGTAGGAGCCAAGACACTGGTGGAATTCCTGCAAAAGAAAGGTATTGAGGTTGAGAATAACCCCAATGCAAAAATTAGTGACGAAGATTATAGTTTGCTTGTAAAAGAATTTAGCAAGGATAAAAATTTGAAAATTGAATCAGATCGTATCAGTCAGGAACGTCACAAAAAAGATAAGAATAAAGAATCTGTTGCAATTGATGGATATAAAGATAACGCGGAAAAAAAATCTAACGAGATAAAACTTGAGGTGGAACGTCCGCAGATAAAAGTTACAGGTCACGTTGACCTTGACGCTTTGAACCGCAAAAAACCTGCTCAGCAGAATCAGGATCAGAAAAACAGAAATCAGGTTGAAAATAAGAATCCGGAAAAACCTGCATTTTCAAAGAACGATAATAAAGCTCAGGAAGCTCCTTCAGCAAAACCTACAGCTCAGGAAAATATCGCTCCTAAAGCTGAACCTGCAACAGATAAACAACAGCAACCAACTCCGGAAGAAAAAAAGACAGGCAATATGTCAGAGTCGCAGGTTAAAGATTCATCTACAGAAGAAACTAAAGCTCAGAATACTGAGGCGGAAAGCTCTGCTCAAGACGGAGTTTTCAGATTAAACAAACCACAGGTACTCCCTAGCATTAAAGTTATGGGAACTATCGACCTGAATTCATTAAATCAGCAAACTCGTCCTAAAAAGAAAACTAAGGAAGAGAAAAAGAAAGAGCGCGAGCTTAAAGAAGGGAACAAAAACCGTGACCAGAAGAAGCCGGGCCAGTTTAACAATGCTGACAGAAAAGGTCCTAACAATAATAATCAGAATTCGTCTGCTAACAACAATCAGAATAATGATGATAAGAAGAAACGCAACAGAATCAACAAACAGAAAGTTGATGTTGCCGCTCAGGGTCAGCAGATAGAAAGAAACCACCACCATAGTAATAATAACAACAATAATAATAATGGTGGCGGAAACAATCGTAACAACAATAACCACAGAAATAATAATAACAACAACCGTCCGCTTAGAAAACCGGTTCCAAAACAGGAGGTAAGCGAGGAAGATGTTCAGAAGCAGATCAAGGAGACTCTTGCACGTCTTACTGCCAAGTCAAGCTCTATGAAAAAGGGTACCAAGTACCGTAAAGAGAAAAGAGAGCAGGCTGCCGGACGTATTGCTGCGGAGCTTGAAGCTGAACAGGCAGAAAGCAAATTGTTGAAACTTACAGAATTCGTAACGGCAAATGACCTTGCCAATATGATGAACGTAAGCGTAAATCAGGTTATCGCAACTTGTATGAGCATCGGTATGATGGTTTCTATCAATCAGCGTCTTGACGCAGAAACTATCAATATCGTAGCAGAGGAGTTCGGTTATAAAACAGAATATGTAAGTGCTGAAGTTGTTGAGGCAATTACAGAAGAAGTAGACAATGAAGAGGATCTGATCACAAGACCTCCTATCGTTACGGTGATGGGACATGTCGATCATGGTAAAACATCTCTTCTTGACCATATCCGTAAAGCTAATGTTATCGCGGGTGAGGCCGGTGGTATCACACAGCATATCGGAGCATATAACGTAACATTGAGCGACGGACGTCATGTGACATTCCTTGATACTCCGGGTCATGAGGCCTTCACGGCGATGCGTGCACGTGGTGCTCAGGTAACGGATATCGCTATCATTATCGTGGCTGCCGACGATTCAGTCATGCCACAGACAATTGAGGCCATCAACCATGCTGCTGCTGCAGGCGTTCCTATGGTATTCGCGATCAATAAGATCGACAAACCGGGAGCTAATCCTGAGAAGATTAAAGAAGCTCTTGCCAACATGAATTATCTTGTTGAAGACTGGGGTGGAAAATTCCAGAGCCAGGATATCTCTGCAAAACAGGGTCTTGGTGTAGAAGAGCTGCTTGAAAAAGTACTTCTTGAGGCTGAAATCCTTGAACTTAAAGCGAATCCGGAAAGACGTGCAGTCGGTTCGGTTATCGAATCTACTCTTGATAAAGGTAGAGGTTATGTAGCTACTGTTCTTGTACAGAGTGGTACTCTTAAGATAGGTGACGTTGTTATCGCAGGTACACACTTCGGACGTGTTAAAGCGATGTTCAATGAAAGAAATCAGAAAGTAACGGAAGCAGGTCCTGCAGTACCGGTACAGATTCTTGGTTTCAACGGAGCCCCACAGGCCGGAGATAAGTTCAATGTTCTTGAAACAGAACAGGAAGCTCGCGAAATCGCAAACAAACGTGAACAGCTTGCCAGAGAACAGGGTCTGAGAACTCAGAAAATGCTTACTCTTGATGATATCGGCCGCCGTATCGCAGTTGGTAACTTCCAGGAACTTAACGTTATCGTTAAAGGTGACGTGGATGGTTCGGTTGAAGCACTTTCAGACTCTCTTATCAAACTTTCTACTCCTGAAATTCAGGTTAACGTTATACATAAGGCTGTAGGTCAGATCTCTGAATCGGATGTTACTCTTGCTGCCGCATCTAACGCTATCATTATCGGATTCCAGGTAAGACCTTCACTTGCAGCCCGCAGACTTGCAGAGAAGGATGGTGTTGAAATCCGTCTTTACTCAATCATCTACGATGCTATCGAAGAGGTTAAAGATGCGATGGAAGGTATGCTTGCTCCTGAACTTAAAGAAGAGATTGTGGCTTATATTGAAGTCAGAGAAACATTCAAAATCACTAAAGTCGGAACAGTTGCAGGATGTATCGTTAAAGAAGGTAAGATCAAACGTAATAACAAGATCAGACTTATCCGTGACGGTATCGTTATCTACTCAGGAGACCTTGGTTCTCTTAAGAGATTTAAGGAAGATGTTAAAGAAGTATCTACAAACTTCGAATGTGGTCTTAATATTGATAAATTCAATGACATTAAAGTCGGTGACCTTATTGAAGCTTATGAAGTTACTGAAATTAAGAAGTCTTTATAATCTGAGATATTCTGAAAATGACAGAATAATCATAGATTCTAACTATATTGAAAAAGCGGAAATCCTTTCGGATGTTCCGCTTTTTTGTTTGTATAAGGTTTTATAATTGCCGTGTATCAATGTCGGCTCTTAATAAGGAGATGAAAGCCGGAGGATATCTGTTTTGTTTATGACAGGATAATGATGTATCATAAAAAAAGCCGTTTTGCTTTCGAGGCAGAACGGCTTTTTATGTATTTGTATGATTATCGGTATTATGATAAAATCATATACTTAGATAATAAACTGATTACTGATAGATTCGTTAGATATAACTCGGCGGATTGTTTCAGCAAAGATATCTGCAATACTGATAGTATTGACTTTTTTACATCCTTTTCTGTAAGGGATAGAATCCGTGATACAGATCTCTTCAAGCTGAGAGTTCTGAACTCTTTCAGATGCAGGATCAGACATTATACCGTGGCTTGTAATGGCTCTTACAGATGCAGCGCCCTGACCTTTCATAAGATCGGCAGCTTTAGTTATAGTGCCTGCTGTATCAACCATATCATCGATAAGAATAACATTCTTATCTTTCACGTCTCCAATTACAACCATACTCTCTACTTCGTTAGCTTTAGCACGTGATTTGTGACAAAGAACCAAAGGAACACCGAAGAATTTGGCATAAGTATTGGCTCTTTTAGAACCACCTACGTCAGGAGATGCTATGACCAGATTCTCAAGAGCAAGAGAGTTAATGTATGGAACAAAAACGCTCGAAGCATATAGATGATCCACAGGGACATTAAAGAATCCCTGAATCTGATCTGCATGAAGATCCATCGTGATAAGACGGTTGATTCCGGCTACACTCAATAAGTCAGCAATAAGCTTTGCACCAATAGCAACACGAGGTTTATCTTTACGGTCCTGTCTTGCCCAGCCAAAGTAAGGAATAACAGCAACAATCGATTTTGCCGAAGCACGTTTAGCGGCATCAATCATAAGCAAAAGCTCCATTAGATTGTCCGAGCTCGGAAAAGTAGATTGAACAAGGAATACCACTTGTCCGCGAATTGACTCTTCAAAAGAAACTCCGAATTCGCCGTCAGCGAAAGTCTGGATTTTAAGATTACCTAATTCGCAGCCCAGAGAGGCACAAATTTTTTCAGCTAAATAACGGGAATTAGTACCCGAGAACACCTTAAATTTAGGTTGATTGTCCATTTTACTGTATATTGATAAGAGAGTTATGATTTGATTGCAAAGTTAAAATATATATGTTATATAACATTCCTATTAATGTGATTTTTTATTTTTTTGTGCAGACCCGTTTTTTTGCAAGTCAATTTTTAACATAATCACACCATTAGGATCAACCACTACATTCACCTTTTCATTACGCTTCAGTTCTACGGTATTGATGTCTCTGCAGAATAGTTCATGACTACCGTATGTCCCCTCTTTTATCTGAAGATAGTCGAATGCATGTTCCGGAATCACAGCTTTTACATTAGCTTCCTCATCGCCGAAATTGGCAACACACAGAATCAGATCATCATCTTTCTTTCGAAGGAAAGCATATATCTTATCAGGATTAAAATCGGGATTATTGAAGTTGACATACATAAGATCAAAAAATACCCCTTCTCTTATCGCTTTTTCGGAATTGCATATATTCAGCAGCTTCAGGAAGAATTTTCTCAATTCTTTTTCTTCTGTCGTAAGTTTGGATGTATTCCATTTGCCATCATTGTTCCAGCGTCTTATTTTATCGACACTCCAGTAATCAAAGATCGTGGTTCTGCCGTCAAGACCGCTGAAGCCTTCGTGATCCATACCGCGTTCACCGAGTTCCTGTCCGAAATAAATCATAAAAGGATTGGTGTTCATTGCTGCTGAAACCATTAACGGAGCTTTTTCCTTAAGTGAAGTTCCTGCAAAGAAGTCTGATGCGAAGCGCTGTTCATCATGATTTTCAAGGAAGTTGAGCATATATTCCTGAATATTGTCAACCGCCTGCCATTCTGCGGTTATTGAATGAGCAGGTTTATGACCGGCAACGACATCACGCAATGTGTCATACATACCGACTTTATCATACAGATAATCGAATCCGCCCTTATATATATAATCGTTATAAAGCTCAGGCGAATATATTTCGGCTATGAATATTATATGAGGGAACGATTCTTTAATACCTTTGATCGCCCATTCCCAGAACTCAATAGGAACCATGTGAGCCATATCGCATCGGAAACCGTCTATACCTTTGCTTGCCCAGTAAAAAAGTATGTCATACATCTTTGACCAGGTATCGGGCATAGGATCAAAGAACTTCTGACCTGTAGAATAGTTTACACCATAATTAAGCTTCACCGTTTCATACCAGTCATTTTTACCGGGAAAAGCATTGAAACAATCATTACCTGTCGCTTTAGCCGGAAATTCGACATATTGGTCTTTGCCTGATCCCAAATCTATATGAGGAGCAAATCCCTGATTCGGTATATAATAGAAATTATTCTGAGGATCGAACGCAACATCAGTATTGTCAAGTCCGCCAAGGTTTTCTGCATCGAGCGGGAATATATCGGAATGATATTGACGGGCTACATGATTAGGAACAAAATCAATTATCATTTTTAATCCGTTGTTATGTGTTCTTTCTACAAGCTGTTCGAATTCATTCATTCTTTCCGGTATGACATCTGCAAGATCAGGTGATACAGAATAATAATCACAAATCGCATAAGGAGAACCAGCCAACCCTTTTACTATATAAGGATTCTGACTTCTTATGCCGAATGCTGTATATTCTGTTGTGGTAGCCTGATGAAGCAGACCTGTATACCAAATATAGTTACAACCCAATTCTTTTATCGATTTCAATGCTTTATCATTATAATCAATCATCTTACCACAACCGTTTTCCAGGATATTACCGTTGAACTTATCAGTATTATTCTTATTTCCGAACAAGCGCGGAAATGTCTGATATATAATTATCTTTTCTTCCATTATTGTGTGTTTTTTAATCCAACAAATATAATTTCATAACCTCTCTTACATATAAAAATGTAAATAATAAGTAAATATTAAGGTTAATTATCTAATAACAAAACTGTAACAATTTTGTTTTTTTCTTATATCCGAATGAGTTAACAATCACAGATAGGAAAATCGACACCGCTCTTTTTTCGTAAGTATGAATTTTATATTTAAATTTATCCTCATCGGAAAATCATATCCGTGACATTAAGTAAATAATAAAGAATAATACTATATCGTTATGAAAAATAATGACTGGAAGGACAGGTTAAATGTCGTCTATTCGACAAATCCTGATTTTAAATTTGAAAGTGAAGAGGAAGAACAGCAGGAAACTCTTCCTAACGAAAAACAAAAACTAAGAATAGAACTTGATAAAAGAAACAGAAAAGGAAAATCTGTTACTCTTATTACAGGATATATAGGATCGGATGATGATCTTGCAGTTTTGGCTAAGATGCTTAAAACAAAATGTGGTTCGGGAGGTTCTTCAAGATGCGGAGAGATTCTTATCCAGGGAGATTTCAGAGACAAGATTGAAGATATCCTTAAGGCTGAAGGTTATAAGACAAAAAAGATATAA
>CAMTON010000076.1 GCA_947074105.1 uncultured Bacteroidales bacterium | reverse complement strand
TGGCTTGTTTCCCGATTGCGAGTGCAAATATAGAGCATGTTTTTTAATTGTGCAACACCCTTCGCAAAAAAAATGCATTTTTTATTCAAATATTTTTCCGCTTTGCTACTCATACTATTGATAAACAACAAAATAGCGTTATTGTTTTTTTTTGCCGTTTTTTTCAATTTCTCCAAGATGGATTTCAAGAGCTTTGACAGAAATCATAATTTCGTTTATCGATACGCCAAGAGATGCAATAAGAGAAAACATCCCGAGACCGAAAATATATATCGCAACCGTAAAAAATCCCACATAAATCATGAGCATAGTCACTACACACAGAAATAGACTGAATATTCCGAGTATCTGCATAAGCCTTATAAGATATAATCTCTTCCTCAGATTGTCGATCTGGTTCTGCAGATCTTCTGATGGGTGTTCTTTATAATCCATAGCCAGCCCTCTCACAAGTTGCGCATAAGATATAAAGCGATTCGTATAAGCAAGCATTATAAGCGAAACAGCCGAAAACAGAAGCGACGGCGTCGCAAGAGTCAGTTCATCCATATATTTCCCGTATTATATTATAACTATTATATTTCATCATATCATACTTATCTTTTTCCACTGTAAACAATCCCGGTTAATATCGATTATAATATTACCGGTCATTTAGCGGATAAGGATCGTTATATTACTTTTGTATTGTAAAAATAAAAAAAGCTGTTTACAATGTTATTTAAAACCGACGGCATCGTTCTCAATATATCTATATACGACGACAAAAAATCGTTTGTCCATATCTTTACCGAAGATTTCGGACTTGTCAGCTATTCTATTCCAAATACCCATTCGAAAAGAAGTAAGCTGCGCCGTTCTCTTTTCACGCCCTTCACTATCCTTGAGATGGATGTAACCCATCATCCGGACAGATCGATCCAGAAGATCAATGAAGCGCGCGTAAAAAATATAATGATGGAGCTATATGCCGATCCCATAAAAAACGGAGTGACACTTTTCCTTGCCGAGTTTCTATCCAAAGCGATAAAACCGGGAGACAATTCTCCGGCACTGTTCCGCTTCATTGTAGATTCCGCCAATCTTTTCGATCTCATGAACGAAGGGAAAGCTAATTTCCATCTGCTTTTTTTATTAAAAATAACAGAATTTTTAGGATTCCGAATCAACCGTGAATCTTACTCTCAGGGTGCGATACTCGATCTTATGGAAGGTCGCTACGCACACAGCATTCCTCCGCATCCATACTATCTTTCTCCTGAACTCTCCTACGAAATCCATTATCTCACCGAAGCATCTTTCACGGATCTTCAGAAGATAAATATAAGCAGAGACAAAAGAAATGAGATACTTGACATTCTTCTGCAATATTATACCCTTCACATTCCCGCAATGAAAAAGGTCAAATCTGTCGAGATTCTGAAGACACTTTTCTCTTAGGGATTCATAAAAATAAACAACCGTATTATAAATAAAGATTAAAAACAAAGAAGATGAAAAGGCTTATTATTTACACTTTTTCATCTTCTCCTTATTTAACATTATAGTTAATATTATTATTTATTAATCAGTTTATTCCATAAATAATATAGTACATATATTATATGCACAACTACATTCCGTCTCCGACAACGGTATTCTCGCCTTTATGTTTCTTTATTGAGGAAACTATCTTATCCATAATAACAGCGATAGCTCCGTCACCGGTAACGTTACAAGCTGTACCGAAACTGTCGATTGCCACATATAAAGCGACAATAAGAGCCTGCATATTATCATCAAAGCCAAGCATCGACTGAATAAGGCCAAGCGCGGCAACGATAGCCCCTCCCGGTACTCCAGGTGCTGCCACCATCGTAAGCCCCAGCATGAATATGAATCCGGAGAACACTTCGAAATCAATAGGCAGACCTTGCATAAGAACCAGTGCCATCGAGAAACATACTATTTTCATTGTACTTCCTGACAAATGGATAGTCGCACAAAGAGGTATCACAAAATTAGCCACATCCTCCACAACTCCGTTTTTAAGCGTCTGATCCAGTGTTACAGGAATAGTTGCTGCTGAAGATGATGTTCCTAAAGCCGTAAAATATGCAGGAAGCATATTCCTAAGCAGTTTGAACGGATTCTTCTTACTCACAATCGCCGCAACGAAAAACTGCATAAGAAGCAGTATGATCTGAAGCACAAAGATAAAGAATATCACCCTGACAAACAGATTCAATATACCGAACACCTGACCAGCCTGCGACATAGTAAGAAATACTCCAAATATATATATAGGAAGAAGCGGTACTATCACCTTATGGATAAGCCACTCTATAATATCTTTAAAATCGGTAAATGCATTCTTCAGAGTCTCTCCTTTTATAAATGCAAGACCCAGACCGACAATAAACGAAAGAATGAGACCACTCATGACATCGATTGCCGGAGGAAACTTTATTGTGAAGTAAGGAAGCAGATCTCCCGATACATTTTCAGACACCGCGCTTGTCGCAAGATTACTGTCGGGTAGAATATGCGGCAAAGCAAGAAAGGAACTGAAATATGTGAAATAACCGGAGAACACCGTTGATCCGTAAGCAAGAACTGCCGTTATGATAAGCAGTCTTCCGGCACCTCTTCCCAGATCGGCAATTGCCGGCACTACCAGCCCTACTATTACCAAAGGCACCACGAAGCTCAGAAATTCTCCGAAAAGAGAATTAAACGTCACAAATATACGGACTATCACCGACGGCACAAAAAAGCCAAACACTACTCCCAGTATGATAGCAATTATCACACGTGGTAAAAGCCCCATTCTTTTTAGATTCATATTTATTTATTTTTATTATTCTCTGTTTCCGGACAACTTCCAAAAGCTGTCCATACACATAAAATGTATTTTTATTAAAAATAATATATTTTTTATTACATATATCATCTTATCATCCATCATTATGCAAAAAAGAAACCACTCTGAGTTGCAGCATCGCATAATGCTAACAATTCAGAATGGTTTCTTATCGATTTTATATATGATTATTTCTCTCTTACAAAGATATTAATCGGAGTTCCTTTAAAATCCCAGTTTGCTCTGATCTTATTTTCAAGGAATCGCTTATATGGCTCTTTTACCCACTGAGGCAGATTACAGAAGAAAATAAATGTCGGGACATAAGAATCCTTAAGCTGCGTCACATATTTGATCTTCACATATTTTCCTTTATGAGCCGGTGGCGGATAACGCTCGATAATCTCAAGCAGATATTCATTAAGCTTAGCTGTCGAGATATTGTGTTTACGGTTTTTATATACTTCAACCGCAGTTTCCAATACTTTGAAGATACGCTGTTTTGTCAGCGCAGAAGTAAAGATGATCGGAAAGTCCACAAAAGGAGCAAGACGCTCATAGATTGCGTTTTCAAATTCCTTGATCGACTTTGTCGATTTATCTTCTACAAGATCCCATTTGTTTATACAAACCACAAGACCTTTCTTATTTCTCTGAATTAGCTGATATATATTAAGGTCCTGAGCTTCGATACCTCTTGTCGCATCAATCATAAGGATACATACGTCAGAGTTCTCAATAGCACGTATAGATCTTAATACGGAATAATATTCCACATCTTCGTTCACCTTGTTCTTTCTTCTGATACCGGCAGTATCAACCAGATAGAAGTCAAAGCCGTATTTGTTATATTTCGTGTAGATAGAATCGCGTGTAGTTCCCGCGATATCAGTCACGATATATCTGTCTTCACCGATAAAAGCATTTGTTATCGAACTTTTACCTGCATTAGGACGTCCGACGATTGCAAAACGCGGAAGATCTTCCAGTGCTTCGAAATCATCATCTTCCTTTGTGAACTTAGCGATGATCTCATCAAGAAGATCACCTGTTCCGCTACCGCTTATTGATGAAAGAGCAAACGGATCGCCAAGACCAAGAGAATAAAACTCCGCAGCCTGAAAGCCAAGTTCAAAATTATCAGCTTTATTGGCTACCAGAATAACCGGTTTTTTTGATCTGCGAAGAATCGCTGCCACCGCATCATCAAGATCGGTACAGCCGTTCAATATATCTACAACAAACAATATCACATCGGCTTCTTCCATCGCGATAGTAACCTGTTTGTTTATCTCTTCTTCAAATATGTCGTCGGAGTTTACCACCCAGCCTCCTGTGTCCACAAGAGAAAACTCTCTTTTCCCCCAGTGCACCTTACCGTACTGACGGTCGCGCGTTGTTCCCGCTTCATCGTTTACGATTGCGGTACGTGTTTCTGTCAAACGATTAAATAGTGTCGATTTCCCAACATTCGGGCGTCCCACTATTGCTACTATATTTCCCATATCTATCTTTTTAGCTTTTACGCCAATTTTTCTCTATGTTTGTTTGAGGTTGTCACAGTCCGCCGGGCAACTCTGCGGCATTGGGACAAACCGATTTTCCTAATTATTCCGGATTATATCCGAAACTCTTTAATTTATTATCTCTGCTTCGCCAGTCTTTTTCCACTTTTACATGAATCTCAAGAAATATCTTCTTCTGGAAGAATACCTCTAGATCCTTTCTCGCCATTGTTCCCACTTTCTTAAGTGCCGAACCCTGTTTCCCGATAATTATACCTTTCTGAGAATCTCTCTCAACAAAGATTATCGCATTTATATTTATGATCTTATCAGATTCCTTAAACTGCTCGACAGCTACCTCACATGAGTAAGGCACCTCTTTGTCATAAACTTCAAGTATCTTCTCTCTGATTATCTCTGTAACGAAAAATCTTGCCGGTTTATCCGTAAGCGCATCCTTTTCAAAGAAAGGAGGTGATTCCGGAAGAAGATCCTTAATTCTTTTAAGAAGATAATCCAGATTAAAGTTAAGTTTTGCCGAAATCGGAATTATCTCCGCATTAGGGATAAGACTTTTCCAGTTTTCAACAAGTGCTTCAAGTTTCTGCTGATCTATAAGATCCACCTTATTGATAACAAGTATCACAGGCGCATCCTGCTTGTTTACCATATCAATGAAGTTCTTATTCTTGTCCGCCGTCTCAACGGTATCGGTCACATACAGCAACACATCGGCATCTTTAAGCGCCGACTGCGAAAACTTAAGCATTGACTGCTGAAGTTTATAGTTGGGCTCCAGCACTCCCGGCGTATCAGAATAAACTATCTGCATATCGTCGGTATTGACGATACCCATGATTCTGTGGCGCGTTGTCTGTGCCTTTGATGTTATGATCGAGATTCTTTCTCCGACCAGATTATTCATCAGAGTGGACTTACCCACATTTGGATTTCCCACTATATTTACAAAGCCTGCTTTATGCATAAATAATGACTGTCATTTGTTTACAAAGATACAACAAAAAAACGCATCTTTATAAGATGCGTTTTCCTTTACTTAATTATATTTTATAGAGTTAAATCTTTTTTACTTCATTTTAACCTAAAGAGGCATAAATAAATCGATCACTCTTGCAAAATCACTGTATTACTGATATTTATTTGTTTACTTCGCTGCCGTCGTAAGCCCATTTGATATACATTGAACCCCATGTAAATCCGGCACCGAAAGCCGACATTATCAGCTTATCACCTTTCTTAAGTTTGCTCTCCCAGTCAGCAAGGGCCAATGGCACTGAAGCTGAACTTGTGTTTGCATATTTATGAATATTGACCATCACTTTTGATTTGTCAAGATTCATTCTGTGAGCTGTAGCCTCAATGATTCTCATATTTGCCTGGTGAGGCACAAGCCAGTCGATATCCTCATGAGTAAGATTATTTCTCTTCATCATTGATTCCGAAACGTCGGCCATACATGTCACGGCATATTTGAACACAGTCTTTCCTTCCTGATGAATAAACTGCTCTCTTTTCTCAAGAGTTTCATGAGTTGTAGGATGAACCGTTCCTCCCGCCTTTAGCATAAGATAAGGAAGACCCACACCGTCGGCATGAAGCTCTGTATCGATGATACCAAGATCCTCTGTTGTCGGTTCTACAAGCACGGCTGTAGCTCCGTCACCGAATATAGGACATGTCGATCTGTCTGTATAGTCAACAATAGACGACATAAACTCAGCTGATACTACCACTACTTTCTTATATAATCCGGATTTTACAAACCCGTTGGCAACCTCCATTGCATAAAGGAAACCGGAGCAGGCAGCCTGAATATCAAATGCGAAGGAATGTTTGACTCCGCATTTTTCAGCAATTATAGACGCCGTAGAAGGGAATTTATAATCAGGAGTAGTTGTCGAACAGATCACCACCTGAATATCATCAGGGTTTGTGTTTGTCTTCTCAAGCAGCTTCTTTAAAGCAGGTGCTCCGAGATCCGACGCTCCTTTTCCTTCACCTTTTAAAATATGTCTTTCTTTTGTTCCGATGCGCGTTCTTATCCATTCATCCGTAGTATCCACCATCCTGGACAACTCATCATTTGTCAGAATGTATTCCGGCACATAAGAAGCAATCCCGGTAATTATCGCATTTAGTTTTTCCATAATAAATAACGGCGTTTTATGACCCTCGTTAAAAATTTATATCCTTCATATTATATATTGAAATCTTTTAAAGATACAATATTTGCAAAGGTTATAAAAAAAATCGGCGTGTTTCAAATAATTATAAAAAAAAATAGACCCTAATGAAAACATTAGAGCCTATTTATTATTCTTTATAAGAATTTGTTTCCTTAAAAAACAATTATACAGCAGCTTCTTTCTCGATAGCTAACTTACCACGGTAGTATCCACACTCACCACATACAGTGTGGTATAGGTGCCATCCGCCACAATTAGGGCAAACTACTACTGTAGGAACTGCAGCCTTATCGTGAGTTCTTCTTTTGGCTGTTCTTGTTTTTGACTGTCTTCTCTTTGGATGTGCCATTTTTTTTTATTTTAATTATTATCTATTAATTTCTTAAGTTCATCCCAACGCGGATCCGTCTTTTCTTCAACGTCCTCGTCGACACCCAAATTAACATCGTCAAGAAAGTCTTCATCAGAAATTCCTCCTGAATCTTCATTGTCATCCGCAGAACGGGTGATATGCTTCTTCAGTTTAGAACTCATTGCCTTATTACATTTCCCCGGTGCATGTACATGCTTCATCGGAATCTCTAAAGCTATAAATTCATAAAGAAACCATGCGATATTTATTTCGCCTTCATCTTCAGGTATAATAACTATCTCGTCGCTTTCTTCTGAAAACTCTTTACCAAACTTTACAAACAATCTAGCCTGAGTTGAAATAGGAAATTCCATTTCATCCAGACATCGGTCACATAAGATCTGAATCACTCCGTTAATATTAAAATTAAACTCATGAGTATTACTTGTCTTCTTGACCGTCAACTCAACATCGACATTTCCTTTATGAAACTCTTCTCCGTCGATATTTTTGAAGAATATATTATCCAGATGGAAACTGTACTCTGTAGTTCCAAAAGGCATAGTCTTCAAGGGTATTTTGTATAAATCAAATTTTCCCAAGGTGCTTAGATGTTAATTCCGTGCAAAGGTATAAAAAATAATTATCCACGCTACTCTTTTGCTTTCTTTTTAAGGATAAAGAATCATAATCTCTTTTTAAATATCTCAACTTTATGACATAATAAGCTGTTATACTTGTTTTTACTTATGCTTTTCCTTAATAATATTTAAAGAACTTCGCCAGTGCGGGTATAATAAAAAGAGTATGCCTCTCTTTTGCATCTATAAAACAAATAAATCACATATTGTTTCTCGCATTATATCATTTAACGCTGTTTTTTTGATTTTTTTGTATATCCGGAGTTTTAATTTATTTGCACTTAAGACCCCGAAAGTCGCAATTCAAGTCGGTTTTTACTTTATTTTATAATTACCTTTTGTGTTTTCGTCTTATTATGGGTCCGATAAACCCATTTTAACAGAAGTAACACAGCCGACATATTTAAAAAACACGTACAGTGATAATATGAAACCCGTACAGTTGCGATATTGTCACTGTTCAGTTGTAATATCGCAACTGTACGGGTTGTTATAAAATGCTCCTGATGATTGTTTTATCATGACTTATGATAAGGGAGTTCGATACGGAATGTAGTCCGGCTTCCGGGCACTGATTCCTTTACGTATATAAGCCCGGTATGATATTCCTCTATGATTCTTTTCACAAGAGTCAGACCTAATCCCCATCCGCGTTTCTTTGTAGTATAACCCGGCTGGAACACGGTATTGAACTTCTTCTTCGGAATCCCTTTTCCGTTATCTGTCACCTCTATCACGATTCTGTCGTCGATTTCAGACATTGTAATATCGATGCTTCCTTTTCCTGCCGTAGCATCAACAGAGTTTTTACACAGATTTTCTATTACCCATTCAAAAAGAGGTTTCGATATATCTACCGGTGCAGATTCCATATTGATTTTTGTGGTAATATTAACTTTGGAAGACACTCGTTTTCTCATATATGCCACAGTCTCCTCAAGCACCGGTACAAGATCTGTAGTCTCCAGTTTCGGCTGTGAACCGATTTTCGAAAATCTGTCGGCAATCGTATTCAGTCGCACTACATCTTTTTCCATATCGGTAAGGATCTCAGATGTCGCCTCACCCCCTGTCCTGAGATATTCTATCCAGGCAATAAGAGAGGAAATCGGGGTTCCGAGCTGATGAGCCGTTTCTTTTGAAAGTCCGACCCAGACCTGATTCTGTTCTGCTTTCTTGCTTGATGAGAAGGCATAATAAGCTATTATGATAAAAAGAGCAAGAATCAGAAGCTGTATATAAGGATAATATAACAGACGCTTAAGCAGGATCGAGTCGTCATAATAAAGAAACTGTTTCGTCTCATCAGATATATCCACCTGGATCAGATTGTGTTTCTGCTTAAGTGAGCGAATCTTCTTATCAAGATATGTTATAGTGTCTTTTGTCGGAATCGACATATTCACTATCCACAGTACGCTGTCGGCCGCATCTGTATGGATGACCGGTATAGTGGTATTGCTTTCTATCACTTTAAGCACAAGACTCATGTCGGAGTTAAGATCGGAACTCGCCACCTGGCGTGTTGCCTCAGCCCATATCTCCATTTTTGAGCGCTCTTCAGCCTCAAGGGATTTCATAAGTGAGTTAGATATAAAAATAAAAGCTCCTACAAGTAAGACCGAAACGACAACGAAAGCGATCTTTATAGCTTCTCTTCTTTCATATATATTAGGCATGCGTTTTTTCATTTTCTATTCATGTTATATATAACGGATGCATTACGGGTTTATTACTACGCATTTCCCCGCTCCTCCCTTATTACATTATTATAATATGTAAAGATATCTTTTTATGACAGTATGTACATACATGCAGGTATAAATACAAAAACTCTCTTCCCGACTTTCACAAGCAGAGAAGAGAGTATTAAGAAAATAACACTTATTATTATTCAAGAAGTATAAAAAATTAATACAAAAACTTTTTATTAATCATCTCTATGGATGTAATATATATTTATCAAGCGTTTATTTAATATCCCATTCATAGATACCGCTGGCATTTTTCTCCGGCAGTACTATTTCAAGTTTAACAGCGGTTGTAGTAACTGGTTCAAAATTAACCTCGTTTACATCGCCCTTTTTAACAGTATATTTATCAGGGTTTTTCACCGGCTGCCATTCTCCTGCCTCATCTTTGTAGTATACACACCATGATTTCGGCACACGGCATCCGCCCCATGGAGCATCATCAAACCAGATTACTGAAGAACGGCTTATTTCAGATGCATTTTCAAACTCGTAAGTGATCCATTCCGTAGTTCCTTCTTTCGGCCACCAATGGTAATATGGCACTGAACGGTCGTCTGCATTTTTAGGTAAAAGACGGTCGTTAACCGCAGAAAGAGCTTTCACTTTATGAGATGCGTCGATCTTACTCATTGAAGCAAGAGTCGGAGGCATAAGCGGAGTCGTAGCACGAAGTTCGCTAGGAAGCCATACAAGCATATTACCTACTCCGCGGTGATTCCATGCATAGTAAGGAATAAGATTAAGATCCACATCAGTTGTTGTAAGACGTCCTTCCTGATCAAAACCAAGAGACTGAGCTTTCGTTTTGATTGTATTGATTCCGCAAAGAAGATCATTTTCTTTCTTAACCTCGAACTTAGGATTAAGATTCATGAACATTGTTCTTACGTCGAATTTGTTGTCAGGCCACTCAGCACAATAAACGATAGGTCCTCTTTCTACTGCAACACGGCCAAGATTGGCATCAACATTTGTATTTGATTTTACAAGACGCGGCTCCATATCAAGATGAAGTTCCACTTTATCGCCTTTACGCCATTTACGGTTTACAGACACATATCCGTCAACGATAGAAGGATTTTCAACTTTCTTGCCGTTAAGAGTCACTGTATAAGAAAGACGTTTTCCGTCAGTATAAGTATAAAGGTCACTTGGAACCACATGATTCTGAACCCATCCCGGAAGACGAAGCATCATATTGAAATCAGATGTTCCTGCTCTTTCAACCTCAACGCATACGTTGCCTTCCCATGGATAATCGGTAGTCTGTTTAAGTGATACGTTTTTGCCGGATACTTCAATATTGGAAGTATTGGACATAAACAGATTCACATATACGTTTTTATCTTTTACCGCATAAACATATCCCGGTACTGAAGGGATGAAACGGGCTACGTTAGAAGGGCAACAAGCACAACCGAACCATGGCTGACGCTGGTGCTGTCCCATTGACTCAAGCGGATTAGGATAGAAGAATGCACCTCCGTCAAGAGAAACTCCTGAAATCAGACCGTTGTAAAGAGTACGTTCAACAACATCATAATATTCAGACTTACCGTGAAGCAGGAACAGACGGTGGTTCATATAAACATTTCCGATTGCCGCGCATGTTTCGCAATATGCCGACATGTTAGGTAGTTCATAATTGTCGCCAAACGCCTCTCCCGCTCCGGTAGCACCGATACCTCCGGTGATATATAGTTTTTTAGTCACGATATTATCCCAGATATTGTCGATAGCCTTGATATAATCGCTGTCGCCCGTAAGAGCTGCAACATCAGCCATACCGGAATACATATAGGCAGCACGTACCGCATGTCCTACCGCTTCGTCCTGACGGACTACCGGAAGATGAGCCTGGCTGTAAGTATCCGTACGTGTAGTATATCCGCGTTTATCAAGGAAGAATTTAGCCTGATCAAGATATTTCTGATCTCCCGTTACAAGATAAAGTTTCGCAAGAGCCATTTCTGCAATCTGATGGCCGGGAACTGCTACGGTCTGGCCGCTGTTAGGTCCGATTTCGCGGCACACACAGTCTGCGAATTTTATCGCAAGATCCAGGAAGTTGCGTTTTCCCGTAGCCTGATAGTGAGCGATAGCACCTTCGATCATATGTCCGAGATTATAGAACTCGTGGCTTAAGTCCTCTACTTTTTCCCATCTGCATGAACCTGCCCACTCATGTGGTTTTTCAGGATTCATAGTTCTTGAAGTGAACAGATAACCGTCAGGTTCCTGAGCTTTAGCCATAATATCAATAATAGAATCGATATAATTTTCAAGGACCTTATTCGGGAAAGTCTGAAGCGAATAACTTGCGCCTTCGATAGTTTTATAAACATCAGTATCATCAAAAGAAAGTCCCCCTACTATATATTCACAGCTTGGATTAGCCGCTTTTACGAAGTTTTCGTAACGGCCGGTTTCCTCACATTTGCTGAATGCCAAAGGAATAGTTACAGTACGGCTTGCTTCAAGTCGCTGTCCCCAGAATGTATCGGTAACTTTTACAGATGTAAAAGGCACCGGGTTGATAGGATAGCCGTGATGATTACTTGTTTTTGCCGATAAAGGATTAAAGGCTGCCATAAGAGCGATACCGCATAAAGATTTACGTATCATAGTCTTTAATTTTATATGGTTAATAATTAATTGATTTTTTGTTTCTCTGTAGAGACGTAGCACGCCACGACTCCTGTATTTTATTAAAATTCTGTACAGACGCAGCATTCTGTGTCTCTGTGTATTTTATTTATCTCAGATCTGCCGGATCCATTACACAATCATAAAAGCGAATCGAATTTACATAGCCGGTAAAAGGCCAGTGACGTTCCGCGTTACGTCCGAGTGTGATGTGTTCAACAGGTTTTACCAGCAACTGAATATCGCGCTCACTGATAAGATTTCCGTTAAGATATACTTTTTCCAGATAACCGTCGAATACTACAGTCCAGTGCTGCCATTTTCCTTCATGTTCAAGAATTCGGTCATAACCGACATCTTCATACCATCCGTAGTGGTTAAGTACTCCGCAACGCTTTTCATAGCCGTTTACAAGCATTATTTTTTCAAGTTCGCCATGAGATGAAGTAAAGTCGGCTATACATTCGTTTTCTCCGATAGAAGGATTCAGAATCACTGCGTCAAGAGTATATGGCTGATTGTCGCGTATTCCAAGAGGGAAATCAGATTTATAGAAGTGCATTCCGTCGAAGTGGAAACCTTTCTTACCGGCCACCGTCTTAACATCAAGAAGAGTATCGGCAGACATTGAAACAAAAGCGCCTCCAGCACGATTCTTTATAGAAGACAGTTGCTTTCCTGTATCATAATCATCTGCGTTGATATCAACAACAAGACCTTTTGAAGCAGGACCCGGATTCTCCATAATAAGATTGGCAGGAGAATAAATCTCGTCAATCCATTCCTGAGGGAATACTTTCGGATCGTTTGCAAATACTTTCATATTCCATATTGCACCGAAGAAACCGTTTTTCTGATTTCCTGTATTTGTCAGACGGATATAGCGTGCCTTTGTCTTTTTCTCATCTATCATCGGACTTCCGGCATAACGGTTATCGCGGCGATCGGCAAATGTCTCCCATTTCTTTCCGTCGGTCGATGTTTCTATTATATATCGGTAATATGAAGTACAGTATTCAAACTGAGTCCATATAGTATTAACAGATGTTGTCTTTCCGAGATCAAGCTGAATCCATTCTTCTCCGCAGGTTGCCGGACGCCATAATGTTCCGAAATCATCATTAACCGCATATTCGGGCTTGAAGTGATCATTATAATATGAAGAAGCCGTGATTTTTGCGTTCAGAGCAAGATTCTTTTCCTCTTTCTGCGGAGCAAGAGCTCCGATTCCGGTATGAGTAGGAATAATAGGATTAATATTTCCGTCTTCATCAAATGTCATCCTGTCAACACATATCTGTCGGTGGAAGCCGCGTGTAGACTGAGGATTATCATGACGGTGATATACTATATAATATTCTCCGTTTTCTTCATGTATGCTGTGATGACCCGGGCCATGCACCGTACCGTCGCTGTTGGTTTCAAGGATAGGATTATTTTTTCCGTAAGTGAAAGGTCCGAGCGGTGTATCTCCGATTGCATACTGCACCCGGTATGTATGATCGTGGCAGCTCCCGGATGAATACATGAAGTAATATTTTCCGTCACGTTTCAGAACGAAAGGAGCTTCGAAGAAGTCAATCACATCAGTGTTGGGAATAAGTTTAAGATCGGTGAAACCTTTCTTATCTGCAGTAAGTTTTCCGGCTCCGCAACCGAATCCTTTATAAATACCCCATGTCCCCCAGTACATATATACCGAACCGTCTTCATCTTCGAATGTCTGAGCATCGAGAGTTATCACATTATTTACATAACGGTCGGGAATCAATACGCCGGTATCATCTCCGAGAATATTCTCCCATGGTCCTACTGGAGTATCGCTCACTCCGCAGTATATCTGACACGGCTGACTGTAATACATATAGTACTTTCCGTCATCTGATGCCTGATGCACGTCGGGGGCCCATATCCATTTTGTGGTAGGCCAGTTCATGGGACGAATGATCCAGTTTTTGAAATCTTTTGACTGCCATACCTGAGAAGGACCGAATCCGGCTCCGCAACCGTCGGTCGTGGCATAGATGTAATAGGTATCACCGAATTTCTTTACCGTAGGATCGGCAAAATAACCGGGGATAATCGGATTTTGAGCACTAAGCATTCCGGTAAGGAATAGAGAAGTGGTTAGTGTTAAAAATCTGTTCATAAATAGTGTTATTTTTCTTTGTGAAGTTCCGCTTATGGCGGAAAATAATTATCAATAATGTGTCATGCTGATGTCGTGATAAATTACAAAGGATCTTATTTCCCAACCTTTCAGATTTCTACTTTAATTCTGTATGGCCATTGATGATCTCCTGAATTTTGTCCGATCATATAATGTTCGGCTGGTGCACCCATCACCACAAACCACAGATGTTTTATCTCTTTGTCTTTAGGCGTCGTGAAAGTCAGTTTTCCTGATTTTTCTTTTCCTGCTTCTCCGTATATTGATTTTCCGTCTTTTGTTACAGCTACGAAACCATATCTCCAGCCTGCCTTGTCAATATCTTTGATATTATATCCTTCAGCCGCAGTTTCTCCTTCAAAACGGATTTTCACTTTTTTACCGGGTGCCGGTATTTCTACGGGAATAGCATTGAAGCCGTAATTTTCGGGACAAACATTCTTATCTACCGTTTCCCATCCCTTTTTAGCGGAAGGAATAAGTTTTGTTTCAAAACAATTGCCATATTCTCTTGTAACATCAAAAGCATGATCAAAGTCAAGATTTACGATCTTACAGGATGCTTCAAACATCTCGTCGCAGAATCTCTGCTGATCAAGATTATGTATTCTTTTATACGTTACGACAGGATCTTCGCCGCGCTTTCCGCTTCTGAAAAGATCGGCTATGACAGGAAGTCCGCGCTTTTCACTCCAGTATTGCAATACATAAGGAGATCGGTATATATTTTCAAGATGAAGATACGCCTTGTGAGTATTCTTTGTAAAGGCATCCCAGTGATAACGTTCATCTTTAATCCACAAAGGATTTACATTCCAGAGCATCCACTGTGAAGTCATTTCAAAAAATCCGCATCCGCCCCATGCCTCTCCGGTGCCGTCGGCAGGAATCTGAGCCTGAAAACTATGCCCCAGTTCGTGTGCTATGCAGTTAAGACGTTTGTCCTGAACTCTGTTAGGAGTTACCCACATTGCTCCGATTTCATTGTCATAATCACCGCCGTAAGCTGTACCTTCAAGAGAATAATTAAGCATTACAAGCATTCGGTATTTTTCTGTCTTGGACCCCGGACCGACAAATTTCAGTTCGTCACGGTAAAAGGAATAAAATTCTTCAAGTTTATTTTTAAGGTTATCTATATCGACCGACATTGCCTTTCCCTCAAGAGCGGGAGGATTGAAAAGATCTGAGCCGAAACCGTTTTCCCAGAAAATAACAAAATTCTCAGTACATGCCATATTATGATAGTTCCATTTTTCGGCACTGTCATTAAAATCAAATTGCTTAAGGTCATTAGGAATATATATAGATTTTCCGGAAGGAAGATCTACGGCATTTGCCTCTTTTATATTTTCCTCATTCTGAGCACATAATCCGATAGTACCGGATAAAAGTACGGCTAAGCTTAATAATCTTTTCATGTCTTTTCTATAATATGTGTTTAGATTCCGAAGTTGATGTTTCCTCATCACGGATACGCTGATTCT
>CAMTON010000075.1 GCA_947074105.1 uncultured Bacteroidales bacterium | reverse complement strand
GTGAATCCACTGGTGTTTGAGACCAGCGCGTCTACCGATTCCGCCATCTGGGCATTTCCGATTAAGACGTTGCAAAGGTATGAAAAAAATGCAAACCTCAAAATGTTTATATATATTTTTTGTAAATAAACACTCCGGCGATTATCTTTGAAAAGCAATATGAAAAGATACATTTATACAACTATTATTGTCAATAATATAATCAGGACCATTAACAGAAAGAACATTGAGTTATATTCTGATTTTCTGTTCTGATATTTTACTTCATGATAAATAATAAGTTGAATTGTAATTATTGATATACATATGGCTGCAGATATATAATAATATCAAAAATTAAGGCCTAAAATTTGTGTATAATAATATATTGGTTTCATTTGCTTTTGAAAAATATATTTTCAAGACTTATAAATCGCTAAATATAAAATATTAGATGTTTAGTGACGTTTTAATAAGAAAATACTGAATTAACCTATAAATAAATAGAGATGAATAACCGTTATTGTGTAATAATGAGCGGAGGAGTAGGAAGTCGTTTCTGGCCTGTAAGTCGGAACAGATTACCTAAACAATTTATTGATTTTTTCGGAACAGGAGAATCGCTTCTTCAGATGACATATAAAAGATATTGTCAAATCGTTCCGAAGGAAAATATCATTATTGTTACCCATGAAAATTATAAAGATATAACAAAGGAGCAACTTCCAGATATTGACGAAAGTCAGATTCTAATAGAGCCTCAACGCCGTAATACGGCAGCATGCATTGCATGGTCGGCTTATCATATCAGAGAAAAAAATAAAAATGCCAATATCGTAGTTACACCTGCGGATCATCTTATCCTGAATGAAACTTTATTTAAAAATTCTCTTGAGAAATCATTTGAACTTGCATCAAAACAGGATGTCCTTGTTACTCTTGGTATAAATCCAACCAGGGTTGAAACCGGATATGGTTATATTCAGAAAGATGATGATAAAATTGATGAATTCCATAAAGTAAAAACTTTTACTGAGAAACCTGATTCCGAATTAGCAAAGATATTTGTTGAAAGCGGGGAGTTTCTATGGAATGCCGGAATATTCATATGGAATGTCAATACTATAATTGAGGCTTTTGAGAACCATCTTCCTGAAGTTTCTGCAAGATTTGAAGGAGGTAACGGACTTTACGGAACAGAGAAAGAAAGAGAATTTATTTCCGACATGTTTCCTTCATGCCCTAATATTTCAATTGACTTCGGTGTGATTGAAAAAGCTTCAAACGTATATGTCCTTCCGTCTGATTTCGGCTGGAGTGATATGGGATCATGGGGAGCTCTTTATGATATCAATGATAAAGATGAAAATGAAAATGTTTCTTTAGGAAATTCAGTTCTTTCCTATGAAAGTCATAATAATCTGATCTCTCTGCCAAAAGACCACATAGCAGTGATTCAGGGGCTTGACGATTATATTATTGCAGAATCTGGTAATGTCCTTCTTATCTGCAAGAAAAGCGAGGAGCAACGTATCCGACAATTCGTCAAAGATGCAAAAGTCAAGTTCGGAGACGATTATATTTAATTGAATATCAAACTGAATTTATAATATAATTCTGATTCAGAATAAGAATATGATTTGCCGGTTAAGATTCTCAATACGATCTTAACCGGCATTTTTTTATTTAAACGATTGCATATCCGCGCCTTCCTTTTCCTTACTGTTAAGAACATGAAATCATAATCTGAGCGCTCTCCTGTCACTGACAGACGATATAAACAAAAGCAACAACGAATTTGTTATTATTCTAAATAACAAACAGAGTAATAAAATAAATATGCAACGTTTATCACCTGAACTTTTCTCTCAGGGTATTGCAGAATTTGACAGTGATGAGAGAATGACTTTCAAGAATACTAAACCCGCATTTATTGTGTTCCATTCTGCTGATGATAATTTTGCCGATGGGTTTAAAGAGCTTATAGGCAAATTTTATTCCGATAATGAAGCCTTAGAGCTGTATGATGTTCTGGTATGTGAATACCCTGAAATTCCGGAAAGTTATAACATTACTGCCTTTCCGGCTACAATGTATATTCCCGTGGGAGGTAAACCTATCGTTGTTCAGGGATATACATCCTCAAACGCTGCGATAAAAGACCTTGCTAAATATATTCTTGCAACTTAAAGAGAAAGTAAATAATGAAGAGGGTGATCCGAAAGGTTTATTCTCTTAATTTTTTAGTCTAATCCTCTTCCTATGATTTCAACAGACTATATACAAAACAAAAAGCAGCCTGTCATGGCCGCTTTTTGTTTTGTATAATATGATTGTTTTTAGGAATTTTACTCTGTTTCCTGCTGTTCGCTTTTACTATTAATATAATCTCTGGCTGTTTCAATTATCGTATCGATATCATTATAATAATCTTCATCAGTGATATCTACTTTGATATCCGGATCTATTCCGAATTCCGTATGATTCATCTCTGCATCATATATAGGAGACGCTGAAAATCTTATAGTCCATCCGTTTGGAAGTTCGGAGGAGAATGGCAGACCGCTACCCCCACCAGTTCTGTCTCCGATAACTGTCACATTAGGCATATTTTTCATAAGACTTACGAAATTGTTCGCCGCACTATATGTCGAACGGTTTGTCAGTACGACGGTCGGTTTATAATAATTAACTCCCTGCGACGGGGTCAGATAGGTAGGATACGGTTCCGAAAAATCATTGTGACCTTTCCCGGTCTTGTGTTGTATGTATCCGCTCAAAATCTTTTCCGGAGTAAAGCGAGCCGCAATTCTTTCTGAATTATTAAGACTTCCTCCCCCGTTATCACGTATATCTATAATTATGCCTTTGCACTTGTAAAGACTTGATAATACATAGCTCAGATTAGTTTCCGAAACAGGATTGGAGAAACTTCCGTAGTAGATATACCCTACAGAATCCGGCTGCAATATAGTATATCTCATACCTCCGGCAATCTTATAATTTGTACCGAGATATTTTTTCTGAAGATGTGAATAGAAATTCAATGGATAATCTTCAAACCATGCCCAGTATCTTCCCACATCGAAAGAGGTGTAAAGATTCACATGTCCGTCTTTAAGTTCCTGCATCATCGAGTCCAGCACTTTGAAAAGAGAATCCTGTCCCATGTTAGGTGCTATTTTACGCTGATATCTTTCATAAATCTCATTCCAGTCCACATCTTTATACCCGAAGAAGCAGTAACGCTGATCCAGGGTATGCCAGCAGGCATCAAAAACCCCTGACGGACTGTTGTCATATTGAGTCTCCTTGACACAGGAGCTTAAAAGTGATGATATTATTATTGCTACAAAGAATAATCTTTTCATTTTGAATTTTAGAATAACGGATTAATTACGTTAAGATTTTCGATATTGTTTTTTCGTCGGTTAAACGGAATAAAATCCTTGGTAAACCCTATAAGAAAAGTATTGTATACTCTTCTGTACTTTATATCATTAACATGAGTGTTGCGGATATTATTCTCAAAACCTACTCTCAGACCTATCCAGCTAAAGGGAATATCTATTGTTATCAGATTCTTCAGATCAAATCTGTTGCCCCATACTCCGGGATGAATAATACCTTTATTATTTCCTATAGAGAAAATCTCATAATACGACTGTTCGAAATGAGGCGAAAAAAATATTCCTGCCAAAGGAGTGGATACTTCATATCTGAGAAAAAAAGGAAGTTTCCTGATAAGTTTAAGCTTATATGTAATCATTGCGGATGCGCCCAGACTCAGATCTCCTTTTGCCGAGACCGGATTATTGCCGTTTCGCATATTATATATGAATCCCGTTTCCGCCGATATATAAGGTCCTACGCAAAGATTCATATCCGGTATGAACTTTGGCAGTTTATAAAGTGCTCCCCAACTGTAACCTATCGAACCGGCTATTGTCAGACCGCTCCCGTATACCGTCTTATTCGATGAAAAGTCACCCCAAACAAACTGTTGCGCCACCCATTTTTCTTTTCCGAAACGGGGAAGATATATCCTTTCATTAGTTATTCCGATCACTTTTCCCTTATAATCCAGAGGACTAAGATACGTATCAAGAAGATCAGAAAAACCGAATGAGACAGTAGTGGCCGAAAACAAACCTCTCTGATTACAAACGTCCTGCGCATTAGCGATATTGCCTGCCGCTAACAACATATATATTATTATAGCTTTTTTTAAAAAGTCTATTTTTTTAAGGTTAAATTTTAATGTGCCAAACATGTCTTTGTTAATAAGAAAATTTATTTTCATCTTATCCTATATAGATTTATCATTTATTGTATAAAATGAAAACAACAAAGTAAGGTAAATTATACCATTCGTATATGTAGTTTATATTGTTTTAATGAACTTTATAAATTATAACTTGATGTTCAGTGTGTTATAATTTAGTATTGTGTAATATAATTTCAATTATTTTTATTAAAATTACAATTAAGTTGTTGATTATGAAAATGGCAAATAAATTAACTTAACCATAAAGACATAATAATTTAAATCCGGATAAAAATGAAAAGCAGTTTAAAAGTCCTCGTTCTCTCATTACTTTTTGCGGGATTCATTTCCTGCGGAATAAAAGAATCAAGATCATTAATATCTCTGAAAGGTGAATGGAGTTTTAAAATAGACTCTCTTAACATCGGAGAGAAAGAAAAGTGGTATAATAAGCAGGCTTTCGACAGTGATCAGACTGTAACACTTCCCGGCACTACCGATACCAATAAGAAAGGAATTTATAATCTTGAGTCTAATGAGACCACTCACCTGACAAGAGAATATAAATATGTCGGGAAAGCCTGGTATCAGAAAAAGATAAATATACCTGCTGAATGGACAGGAAAAAAAATTACTCTTTATATGGAGCGCACAAAACCGTCAAAAGTATGGATTGACGGAAAGTTTGCCGGTACATCTTCAAATATATCTACGCCCCACATTTTTGATATTACTGATTTAGTTACTATAGGTGAGCACATTGTTACTGTAATGATTGACAATGCGGGAGGTGTGCCTCCTCAGCTGCTTGAAAACTCCCACGCTTATACCGAATCCACACAGACAAACTGGAATGGAATAATAGGAGATATACACCTTGAGGCAAAACCTAAATATAGTATTGATATGATTGACGTATATACCGATACAAAGTCCGGTATATCACATGTTGTCATAAAATTTGACAGCGAAAATATGTATTCGGGAGAGGCCGAAATAAAAGCTGTGGCTACAGCATATAATACGTATAAGAAACATAAAAAAGAAATACGTGAAAATGTAAAGATCAATAATAATATATCAGTTCTTAATATCGAGCTGGGGAAAGAAATGCTTTACTGGAGTGAGTTTGATCCTGCGTTATACAGACTCAGCGTTGAAGTCTCAACAGAACACGGCTTTGATAAAAAAGAAATATCTTTCGGAATACGTGATTTCTCAAAAGAAGGGACACAATTTACAATAAACGGCAAAAAGACTTTTCTGCGAGGCAAACATGATGCCTGTGTTTTTCCGCTTACCGGTCATGTTGCAATGGACATTGATGAATGGCGCGAATATTTCCGTATAGCCAAATCATATGGAATAAACCATTATCGTTTTCATTCATGGTGTCCTCCCAAAGCATGCTTCGAGGCAGCAGATGAGGAGGGTATATATCTCCAGCCCGAGCTTCCTTTTTGGGGCTCTGTCAATGAAAATGATACAAGACTAATCAACTTCCTGACCAACGAGGGTATAAATGTTCAAAAAGAATACAGCAATCATCCTTCATTTGTTCTTTTCGCCATAGGCAATGAACTATCCGGGGACGTAAATCCTATGAGAGAAATGATTGAAATATTCAGAAAGGTAGACACACGACATCTTTATGCCACGGGCTCAAACAATTATCTCGGATACAGCGGTCCCGCAGCAGGAGACGACTTCTTTGTTACATGCCGTGTACCGGGCAATAATTCTTTTGAGACTCATGCACGTGCTTCATTTTCGTATGCCGATGCTTCCGATGGCGGGTATCTTAACACGACCTATCCGAATACCTGTCAGACACTTGAAAGCGCAGTGGAAAAATGTAAAATTCCTATTATAAGCCATGAGACAGGACAGTTTCAGGTATATCCCGATTACAATCAAATAGATAAATATACCGGAGTTCTGAAACCTAATAATCTTAAGATATTCCGTGAAAGGCTTCGTCTTGCCGAAATGGAAGATCAGGCTTATGACTTCTTTACTGCTTCAGGAAAATGGGCTATGCAGCTCTACCGTGCCGAACTTGAAATGGATTTCCGTACACGCGGTCTTGCCGGATTTCAGCTTCTCGACATTCAGGACTATCCGGGGCAGGGTTCGGCGTATATCGGTGTTCTTGATGCATTTATGGATTCCAAAGGTCTGATTTCCGACAGCGAATGGCGTATGTCATGCAATGATATCGTTCTGCTTTTCTCAACTCCAAAACTGTGCTATTCAAATGATGAATCTATAACGGGAGAAATATTTGTTTCAAATTTTTCTTCAGAAAATATAGCAAACGAAGATCTTGACTGGAGTATAAGAGATGAAGAAGGCAATCTTATTGATATAGGTATTATGAATATTGAAGCATCCCAGGGCGATCTGTCATTTATAGGAAATCTTAATATCGATGTTTCTCCCGTGCATGATGCCAGGAAGCTGAATCTTTCACTTTCCATTCCAGGCACAGATTACTGCAACAATTATGATCTGTGGGTATATCCGTCGGAAAATAAGAATATAAAGATTCCTGAAGATATTATCATGACAGAAAATGTCGATGAGGCTCTTATTGGCAAAATAATAAAAGGAGAAAAAGTCCTTCTTATTCCTGATCCGGATAAAATCACCGGCAACAGTGTTGGCGGACTTTTCCAGACAGACTACTGGAACTACCGTATGTTCAAACATATCAGTGAGATTACAAATAACCCTGTTTCTCCCGGAACATTAGGTCTTCTTATGAATCCCGAACATCCTTTGTTCTGCGAGTTCCCTACTCAGCAACACACATCATGGCAATGGTTTGACGCTACAAGAAACAGCCGTCCTCTTATTCTTGACAATCTTCCCAAAGATTACAGACCTATAGTTCAGGTGATAGATAATATAGAACGAAACCACAAACTTGGTCTTATCATGGAGTTCAGAATAGGTGACGGAAAAATTCTTCTTGTTGCTTCCGATATCAATAAATATCAGGATAAACCGGAAGGAAGGCAGCTTTTAAAATCGATTATCTCATATATGGATTCCGATAATTTCAACCCCTCTTATACAATAACAGGTAATGAACTTATTGAACTTTTATACGGAAAAGTAAAGGAAAAAGACATAAGCAATCTTATGAATATTTCTTACGAGTAAGAAACAAGGTGTAAATATTTATAAAACACAATTTTATTGAAAAAACATGTCAAGAAATAGGTTAATAAATTTTTTTATCCGATTTTGAAAAGCTATTTTTATATATCTCTTGTAAACAGACATATTTATATCGTTTTATTAAAGAATGCAGCCCTCATGAATAATCTAAGGGCTGTTTCTTTTTTATGATAAATCATTCATTCTTTTACTTTTAAAACGAATATATCACTCTTCCCCAGAACATTCTGAGAGGCATGGGATAATACTGAGTACTTTCATAATATGCATTGAATATATTATCTGCTTTGACTGAGAAATCAATGTTCATTTTACTCTTCAATTTCATATTGTATCCCACCTCGGCATTGTGACTGATATACGCTTCAGTCTGATATGACTCATCAGCGGACGTAAATCTTGCATCAGTGAATGATGCGTTATAGTGCAGCCGTAATTTATCATTAAAATTGAATCTGTATCCGGCATTCCACCTGTTACGCGGAATATACGGAAGCTGTTTTCCCTGTGTTCCTTCCTGACGGTAACTATTGTCGACCGATCTTATCCATGCATAATTACCAGAGAAAATATGCGATATTTTACCTGTTGCGAATTTAAGGTCGCCGGCAAACTCGATACCCTGTGAAATTACATTATTGAAATTCACCGGTTCCCATATATATCCGTTACCTTTCGGAACCCACATGATCCAGTCGTCAATATTCATATAGAAATATGTCGCTTCAAGTTTCAGATGCGTAGTCCCGAATGTCGGTTCCGTCATGACAGAAAAGTCAGATGAAAATCCCTTTTCCGGTTTCAGATACGGATTTCCTCCGGGGTTCCAGTAAAGATCATTAAGAGTCGGGACGCGGTAGTTATAACCGTTAGAAGCCTTTAATGTAAGCCATTCGTCAATCAGACGGTATCTTCCCGACACATTATAACGGGCAAAATATGTTTCGTCATTCCATTCAAGAGGAATACGGGCATCTATATGTAGTTTTTTTGTGATGCGCCATGATGCGGCAATAGTAGCGTTTACGGTATTCCTTTCTTTTGAAGATATATAATTGTCCGATTCTACTTTATCATGTCTGTAAGTCAATATTCCGCTCAGTATGATATTCTTAAATCCTGAATAAGTATAATCCGCCCCTGCTATCATACTGCTGTTTATGTTATTACTCGTGTCCGGAACCATCTCTCCGAAACTTCGCGTATACTCCATGGAACCGTGAAGATAAGCGGCGGAAAATTTCAGTGCATGATTTTTACGCTTCATATCATAAGCCACCATAGTTCTCAGATTCCGGCTATTGTTCTTCTCATGAGCCATATCATAGACGATGATCGACTGGGGAAGCGATCTGTTATCCGCCTGCCACCAGCCCATTAACGACAGCATGTCTCCTTTCCGGGTCTTATAGTAAAGCTCCTGCATTATGCCTGCCTGCTTATAATCGGCATTTTTGCGTCGTTCATAAGTATGTACATTACTGAATACCTTATTCAGATAACGATAATTATTTTCCGACTGCTGATAATATGCTCTTGTCGCTGATGAAAAACCGTTTTTGGAAAATTTCAGATTAAGTCCTCCCGTATATGTTTCATTAGAAGCCGCTTCAAGAAGAACCGACCCTGAAGGTTTATCTCCATAATATGCTTCGTTAGAGAAATTGATACTTCCTCCAAGTGCGCCACTCCCTTCTTTCTGAGCGCTTCCTCCGTGATAAAGACTGATATCATCGACAAAGTAGATCGGCACCTGTGATAAATCGAAATTTCCGAGTTGTGGCGAATTCAGAGAAATACCGTTCCACATGACTTGGGTATGCGAAGATGAGGCACCACGGAATGATGCTGTTGCCAGAGCTCCCTGCCCCATGCTTTTTATCTGTATAGGGCTGCTTTCAAGAAGTATTTCCGACAGACTTTTTGTAAGATTCGTCTTTATGTCGTCATGGCTGATTCTGGTCACTTTAGTTCCAGCGGCAGCTTCGTCTCTCTTTTTCATATCGGCTGTCACTATGACATCTTCAAGATCAACGTCTACAAGACCTGTCTGCGATTTTGCCGTAAAAAGAGATAAAATCAAAGATCCCGATATTAATGCTTTACGCATAATGTATGATTAATAAAAATAAATACCATGTGAAAAAATACCGGCTCTGAAATTACGTATTTCATTTCCCTGAAGATCATATTCATATATTCTTGATCGTGAAAGTGATCCGTAAAGCACTTCACTCAGAAAAATAGTATTTTCTTTAGATATCGCCATATTGTATACCGTGCGCTGGTCGTCACGCTGCGGATAGATTACAGGAGCATCAGGAACTGTCGGATTATCAACATCCACAGTATAAACTCTTCTGGCTGAATTGAAATATAAAGTCTTACCGTCAGGCGATATATCCAGAGCTGATCTGCGGCTGTTTATCTTAAGATCTATAAGATTAAGTTCGACTAAAGTCTCTTCCGTATCAGGGTCTATGCATATAAGCTGCCAGTATCCCAGTGCCCATATCCTGCCATTCTTATCAACGACGGGTTTTGAGAAATCGGCATTCTGAATATATACGTCATCTTTTTTCTTAAGCATGCGTCTGCCCTGTGACGTTATATTGTCAAGATCATAAACACTCATATTATCTCCGTTCACAAAAAGTTTGTTATTATGCATAACCATTTGAGATGATCTTCCTCCCAGAAAGAAAGAACGTCGCATCATCTTTCTGTCGCTCCCGTGATTGATGTCCATTATCATAAGACGTGAATTTGACTTCTGATCGGTAAGAGCAATTGAATCACCTCCCAGATGACATACGTACATAGGGATCACATCCTCATCGATAGGCATTGTTTCGACAGATTCGAACGTCTTATAATCCATCACCTCTATCTTCTTCGAATTATTCATAGGGACATACAACAGATCTCCTATTCTTGTTGCCGACTGAGCCACATCACCCATCGGTCTGTTGTTTATTCGTCTGAACAGATCCTGTTCTACAGTACCGTCATATGACAACGATGTAAGTGATGACGTTCCGTATCCGAACTGACCTTCACTTATGATGAGGACACGAAGATCGTCAAGACTTTCCGGAGCCTCATAGTTGATTTCTGGCGTACAGGCAAAAAGACATGCCGTAAGCCCGTATAGAAATTTTTTCATTATTTATATCGGTGAAATACTGTTAGTAGAAGTAAATGAAGTGAGAGAAAAGGCCTGCTCTGAACTCTCTGAGTTCATTTCCGCTCAGGTCATATTCATATATGCGGGAACGGGAAAGAGAACCGTATAGCACTTCGCATAGAAATATTGTATTTTCCCCCGAAACACACATGTTATATACCGTGCGTCCGTCACTGCGCACGGGAGATATTACAGGTTGTGTCGGAATCTGCGGATTATCGGTATCTACCGAATATACGCGCCGGTGAGAATTGAAATATACAGTCTTACCGTCAGCTGATATATCAAGCGACGATGTCCATGTATTGATACTTATGGATGCGAGATCTATTTCCATTACGGCTGTTTCTGTTGCCGGGTCAATACAGTACAGATACCCGTTTGTATTAAGTCCGATATACTTATAGGCAAGTGCCCATATCATTCCGTTCTTATCAGATACGATTTTTGAAAAATCAACAGTCTGGATTGTTTCTCCGCTTTGAGTCCTTATATATCTCATACCCTTGTTTGTCAGGTCTGAGAGATCAAAAACACACATTTTATCTGCGCCGACGAAAAGCTTTTCTCCTGCCAGATTCATCTGAAATGAACGGTTTCCGCCACCAAGAGATACAGTTCGTCTAACGACATCTCTTTCTTGTCCGTGATTGATATCCATTATTATCAGACGTGAATTCTGCTTCTGATCGGTGACCGCGATGGAATCGCCGCCCAGATGACATACATACATCGGTATGACATCCTCATTTATCCTCATGGTTTCCACTGACTCGAATGTACGGCAATCCATGACTTCGATTTTCTTTGAATTATTTTGCGGAACATAAAGCAGATCTCCGATTCTTGTCATCGACTGTGCCACATCTCCCATAGGGCGATTGTTGATACGACGGAAAAGGTCCTGTTCTACATCTCCTTTATAAGACAAAGAGGTCAGTGATGAGGTCCCATAACCAAACTGTCCCTCACTAACCACAACGGCACGTATGTCTTCAAGATTTTCAGGTGAATCAAATTCAGCTTTTTCCGTGCATGATATTGCACAGAAAAAAGCTGAAATTATTGCTGTTGATTTAATTTTTCTTGACATAGCATGGTACATATACAGATACGGCGTTGATTCCTACATCTTCTTTTGAAACAATTTCCCAGTTTTCATCTACTGTCGGTTTGAATTCCACAATTTCACTTGTTTCTCCTGAGCCAACTCCGGTATTTAATACCATTAATGTCCCTGCATCTGAAACTTTAAGATCATTAAGTTCTCCTACAGTAGCTCTGTATTCAAAATCCGCTTCATCAGATAATTCAGGATTTTCAACATCTACAACAAAAAAAGCTTTATGATTTCTCAGATATATGTATTTTCCGTTATTATCTATATCATAGAAAGTATTTCTTAAAGTTGAAAAATATGTGATTGGAAGAGCTATATCATGCAGAATCTCTTCAGTCTGAGAACTGATGCATAGAAGTCTGTTTGTTCCCTCTTCAACAGATACCATCCATAGGTTCTTATTTTTATCTAGAAGGATGTTGTTATATCTAGAAGGAAGATTGGTATTCTCTCTTATGACTTTTATTCCGCCTGAAGTAATATTGTCTTTGTCAAGGACTATAAGCTTAGCCGGAACAGACTGACCGATATAAGGATTCCAGTCATTATGTCCTGTTATAAATATTTTTGAGCCTACACATTTTATAGCGGAACCTGTAAAGTCAAGCATGAATTTACTCTTTGTGAAAGTTTCATTTGTAAGAGAGCCTACTATAAGGTTATGATTGGCATTATATTCTCCTCCGGTCACAATTACCGAATCACCTCCAAGAGAAGCAATATCATATGTGTAGAACTGTGAACCAAGACTGATTTTATTGATCGTCTCGAAAGTATAAGGATTGACTTCATAAAATCCATTTTCACTTCCTGAACATACTACGTAAAGTTTGTCATCTATATGAACTGCCTTGTTCGGATTTGACATAAGCTGATCACCGTTAACCTGATCAAAATAGTCGATAAAGATATTGTTGTCTTTATCAGCATAAGTCAGTGAAGGCATAGCACCCCATGAGTTTGTTCTGTTCATAGTGATGAATCTGAAATCCCGGATTTCGACAGCTTCTTCCTGTTGTGGAATTTCCGCGTTTTCGTTTGTTACATCGTCTTTGTCGCAAGACGCAAGCATGACAGTGAATCCGAATAAAAGGATTGCTTTGTAATTGAAGTTCATGTTTTAAAATAATTAATTAATATGTATAATTTTAATTTTTAATTAATTACTTCAAGTAAAAACAAGGGAGGATAAAGAGTTACGACAGCATAAAAGTTTAGCTGTAAGTGACCTGACCATGCCTTTTTCCCGAAGCATAAGAGTAAGTTGCTAAGATGGCAGGTTTTCTGGCTTACCTCCGGCTGCATGCCTTCCCGTTTATTTATTTAAACAGTGACATTGATATGCAGACGTTTTGAATGAGGTTTACAGCTGCGGGTACAGCTCCGTATTTACAACGGATTCCCTTTTAACCGGAATCATGGATATGGTCCGGTTCACCAAAATGCGCACAAAGGTAAAAGTTTTTATATAAAGGAAAATCATATTTATGTAAATAAAGAATATTACATGTTTAAATAAAAAAGACGCCCGGTTGTCATATTATCATCGTACGGTTGTCATATCGCTACTGCGCAGTTGCGATATGACAACCGTACGATGATACGAAAACGGCTTCGTTAAGAGTGAAATACTATGTATAATATGTAAAAATATTCTTAAACAAATAAATATTTATTAAATTGCGACATGAAAATACTTTAAGACACTTTTTACAATCTATATATAAAGAGAATAAAACAATTATTATTTCACGCACGCATTAAATCTATTATTAAATGAAACCTTATTCAAAATGGAGTAAGATTGCCTCGTCGGCAATTTTCGTGAATTTCCTGTTTGCAAATGTTACGGCGCAGACAACGGAAATTACGACTTCGGATGCAGAAAAGATGTATTCGACTATCTCAATGCGACGTACCAGCGTCCATGATCCTTCTGTTATCTATGAAGAATCATCCCGCCAATATTATATTTTCGGTTCTCACATGGCTGTGGCAAAAACTACGGATATGCAGAACTGGGACTGGGTCGGAGTGCCATGGGCCGTCGAAAGCGAAAACGGTCTTGTGACTGTCGATTCCTATACCGCTTTCACATCAAATCGTGTTAAGGAGATTATCAAAAACGGAGAGAAGGTACCTTTCGGTAATTTTGACGCTTCGGCATGGAACTGCGGTTCTGATCCTTCATGGATAAACGGCAATATGTGGGCTCCCGATATTATCTATAATCCTGAAATGGGAAAATGGTGTCAGTACCTTAGTCTTAACGGGATTAAGTGGAACTCTTCTATCGTACTTCTTACGGCCGACAATATAGAAGGCCCTTATGTATATGAGGGACCGGTGATATATACAGGTTTCATTAATGACACCGACGAAGCTATATCATTTCGCAAAACAGATATGGAAATTGTTCTTGGTCCGCAAAGCTCACTTCCTGAACGATATAATCAGGGTGAACAATGGTGGGAGGTCTGGCCTCATGCCATCGACCCTACCGTATTCTACGATGAGGAAGGCAAATTATGGATGGCCTACGGATCATGGTTCGGAGGTATCTATATCCTTGAGCTTGACAAGACAACAGGATTGAGAGACTATGACGTAACTTATGAGAGCAATTATGATTCACGTAAGGGTGCTGTTACAAGCGACGCTTATTTCGGGAAAAAGATTGCTGGAGGTTGCGGAGCATCGGGAGAGGGTCCTTATATACAATATATCGGTGAATATTATTACCTGTTTGTAACTAACGGAGAATTTGCTCCCGACGGCGGATATGAGATGCGTATTTTCCGTTCAAAAAATCCTGACGGACCATATAAAGATCTTAACAATATAGACGCGATATACAGCAAATGGGCATATAACTACGGAACAGGCGATACGAGAGGCTCGAAACTTATCGGCGCATACAATAATTTCGGTTTCCAGTCTGTAGGTGAATGTTCTCAGGGACATAATTCGGCAATCATTGGTCCCGACGGAAATACATATCTTGTATATCATACAAAATTCAATGATGGTACTTTCGGACATCAGGTGCGTGTGCATCAGATGTTTATGAATCGTAACGGTTGGCCTGTAGTGGCTCCTTTCGAATATAACGGAGAGACCGTAAACGAAAAAAATATTGAATCTGAAACTGTAGTCAATAAGAATGAAGTTCCCGGAGTTTACAATGTGATACTTCACCGCTACGGAATGGATCACCGTAACTTCGAAGAGTCAACACCTGTACAGATCACTCTTAGTGAAGACGGAACTATAGCAGGCGCGATGACCGGAAAATGGAGCATCAGAAGCGGAACCTCATATATTACGGTGACACTTAACAACAGTGCTTATGAAGGTGTGATCGTAGAGCAGCAGATGGAACCTACTACAATAAAAGCTATCTGTTTTACAGGATGCAACAGTGCCGGAGTTCACCTGTGGGGATATAAACCTGAAGAGAAAAGTGCTCTTGCATATTCTGTCAATAATCTGGAACTTCCGTTTAAGAATAATGCCCGAATAACATCACATCTGGATCTTTACGGAGTTAATGTGATGGAAAATGTCAAAATGGAATGGAGTTCGGACAAACCGGAGATAATTTCAAATACGGGAATCTATAATCCTACGGGAATGACATCTTATGAAGGAGTTACTCTTACTCTTAAACTTTCAGCGGGAGATTATTTCTGGACTAAGGATTACAGTGTGATCGCGAGAGAAGAGATGACGTATGCCGGTGATTATCTTACGGGAATAAACGCTCTTTATGAATTTGATCAACAACCGGTCCTTAACGCGTTCAATGTATCTCAGGAGGCTCAGCTTAAAAAGCAGGGAACAAATTCCGTGCCTGTACTTGAAAAAGACAGTGCCCGTGTAGGGAAAGTACTTCATCAGTATTTCGGCGCAAGCGGAAATACAAGCTATACTCAGATTGTAAATCCGCTGAGAAATAACGCTCTTGACGGAATGACTGTATCGATGTGGGTGAAACGTAATGATGCTATCGTGTGGGACGCTATATGGTCGTTCTATAACTCTACTAAGAACTGCCGTCTTTATATGACGGGCAACTCATATATAGGTTTCAATAACGGAAAAGGCGACTGGTTTGATATCAATCATCCGGGAGCGGTGATTTCTGATAATATCCCGGTAGGACAGTGGACACTGGTGACTCTTACCGTGTCACGTAAAAACGGGGTGAAACTTTATATAAACGGAAATGCAGTAAGCAAACTTGAATACGCGGGATCAGCGTCAGATTTTGACTACAATCTTATCCTTGATTTCATTCAGGAGTGTCCGAGCTTCTACCTTGGTTACGGTTCGTTCTGGGGATCTGCTGACGTATGCATAGATGATGTTATGATTTATAACCGTGAGCTCGACCGTACTGATGTTAGCGCTCTTAACAAAATGTGTAACCGTGTAACCGATTTTGTCGGAAAGAACGAGATAACAGGTATAACTGACGTCAAAGCCGATCAGGCCGGAGAAGGCGATGGTGCGATATATGATCTGAAGGGACGTCGCGTGACAAATCCTGAAAACGGAATATATATCATTAACGGAAAGAAACATCTGATTAAATA
>CAMTON010000074.1 GCA_947074105.1 uncultured Bacteroidales bacterium | reverse complement strand
AAGGAAAATCCGGACTTTGATGATGTAAGAATCTCAGGTGGTAACACTCTTAATAATGATAAAGCTCTTGAATGGTATGAATTCCTTATGGAGTATCTTGATGAGGGAAATACTCATCAGCTTGCAGGAGAATTTGATACATATGCGGAATTCTTTACTAAGGTAAGAGCAAACGGTCATCACGCATCGAACGACGAACTTCACAATGTGATGGAAGCGATGGTAGGTGTGGAATACGGAATGCAGACAGGTATTTGGTGGGGAACTGCCGAATATACGCGTGGCGAGTTTGTTAAGGCAAGCAGCGGCGAGCGTCTTGGTTATGCGGAGCATCGTCCTAACTGGACAGCTGCTTCGGTTTACAGAACTACTGACGGCAGAATTCAGGCTTTCGGAGGAACTTCAGAACGTCAGGCAACAACTACGTCTTACAGATATATATCGCAGGATCGCCCTGTATATTACAACGGTTACGGTCCTCTTCGTGATTTTACTCTTGAACTTCCGGGTGGAACAGGTTATCAGGAAGGGCAGACTAATGCCGAAACGGTAATCAACGTTACTTACGGAGAAGATGTACAGCCTGTTGTTGACGGAAAATATATGCTTATGAACCGTAACAGTACACGTGTTATGGAGATCTACGGTGGTTCGAAAGATGCCGGAGCTAACGTGGTGCAATATAATCAGCGTCGTAACTCTCTTGCATATCAGTGCTGGAATGTTAAGCCTGTCGATTCAAGAATCGGAAATGATTTCGCTTATTTCAGCATTCGGTCTGAACATAATAATATGTCGCTTGACCTTCTTGACTGGTCGCTTGAAAATGAAGCAAACATCATTATGTGGAATCATGCAGGCGGCGGAAATCAGCAGTGGGCTATTGAATATGCAGGTGAAGGCTTCTTCTATATCATCAACCGTCATAGCGGAAAATGTATTGAGGTCGCAGGATCGTCGACTGCTTCAAACGCAAATGTAAGAATGAATGAAAAAACGGGTGCGCCGAATCAGCAGTGGAGATTCATTCCTGTTGACGCGACAGCTAACCTTAATGCTCCTGCTTCTCCGGTTAATTTCACCGCTAAAGGTCAGAACGCTTCTGTTCTTCTTAAATGGGATCTTGGTACGGAAACTGAACTTGCAGGATATAACGTATATCGCGGAGAAAATCCTGGAGAGGAATTCAATACTATCGCTCGCGGAGTAAGCGGAAACTCTTTTGTTGATAATAATGTTGACGCCGGAGTAACTTACTATTATAAAATAGCAGCTGTGAGCAAAGCACTTAACCGTTCAGAGTTTTCTGAAGTGATTTCATCTGAGGTTACTGGTGCGAAGGGAATGACAGCTTTACTTCAGCTTGATGAAAATCTTAACGATATCTCTGAAAATCTTAATCATGCTGCTTTCTATGGTACTCCTGCTTTTGAAGAAAGTGTAGATAAATCAATGGCTGTGGTTCTTGACGGTGAAAACAATTTCATTCAGCTTCCTCATAATATCGCTAACCATAAGGAGATCACAATCGCTATGTGGGTCTACTGGGGTGGCGGAAGCAACTGGCAGAGAGTATTCGACTTCGGAAACGGTGAGTCACAGTATATGTTCCTTACAGCGAGAAACAACAGCAACAGAGTGCGTTTCGCTATTAAAAACGGTGGCGATGAAGTCTATCTTGATGCTCCTATGGCAACTATAATGAGAAATGTATGGTCGCATGTTACTGTTTCAATCGGTGAATCGGGAATACGTATATATAAAGACGGAGAGCTTATGGCAGAGAAGACTGATGTAAGCATTTCTCCTGCCGATTTCAAACCTCTGTTCAATTATATCGGAAGAAGCCAGTTTAATGCGGATCCTATGTTCAAGGGAAGAATTGATGATTTCAGAGTTTATAACTATGAACTTCCTGCAGAAGAAATCGCTATGCTTCCGGAGCAGATTGTCAACAGTATTGAAGGAACACAGAGTGATGCTTCTGAGAAACTTGCCGTGTGGCCTGTGCCTGCCAATGACGTATTAAATATTTCTTATCCGTTAAACGGTCTGTCTACTGTGGTAACAATAACAGATATGAACGGAAGAGAAGTGATGCGCAAAGCAATGGAAGAAAGTGAAGAGACTGTAAATGTTTCTGCTCTTAATGCCGGAATGTATATCCTTCATATTTCTAATAAAGAAGAATCTGTTTACAGAAAGATTATGATCAGACATTAATATCCGTTACGGATCAATGGTATAAAAACAAATAATGGTTTATCTCCCCGCAAGAGGATGATAAACCATTATTTTTTTATGCGTGTATGTGTATTACTAATTTTTATCCTGTGATTTCGGAGAAGATGTTTCTATTTCTTCCTCAAGTTTTCGGAGTGATTCTGTAGGTGATATACCGAATTCCGCTTTATATGCCTTTCTGAATGAAGCAGCACTGTTGAATCCGACTTTAAAAGCTATATCATTTATACTGTATTCTCTTGAAAGAAGAAGTTCCTCGGCACGGCGCATCTTTATGCGTCTTATGAAATCGGTACCCGACATTCCCGTAACGGCTTTTATCTTTCTGAAGAAAGTCGGAGAACTCATATTAAGCTGTTCACTGAGAAAACGTATGTTCAGCTCTTCGGAGTCAAGATTGGATTCTACGATTTTTGTTATCCTTGCTATAAATTCGGAATCAAGTTTATTCATCGAATTTTCAAGAACCGTTTTCTTATATTCTTTCCGGGAAAGGACATTTTTTATTTTTTTTCGGGAATCAAGAAGATTGAAGACGCGTGTTCTCAGAATTTTTGCACTGAAAGGCTTTGTCATATATGAATCCGCTCCAAGTGAATATCCTTCATTCTTATCCTGATCCGAAGTTTTAGCAGTCAGAAGAATGATAGGGATATGACAGGTATTTATATTCTCTTTCAGTTTGCGTGTAAGCTCCATACCGTCGGTCACAGGCATCATCACGTCGCTTATAATGATGTCCGGAATACGTTCTGTGGCCAGCTCAATACCTATTTTGCCGTTTTCGGCTATCAGTATCTCAAAATCTCCGATAAAGGAATGAGTGATATATTCACGTATGTCGTAGTTATCTTCCACAATAAGAAGAAGAGGTCTTGATTCATCGTTAGACAGCGCTGTGTTTTCTGTTTCTTTTTCTTCTGTATGAAGAGCATTCGGATATTCATTGTCGTAAGCAAGCCGCATAACGAAAGATGTACCTTCGTTTACAGTGCTTTTTACTTCAATATTCCCTTCATGAAGGATTATCATATTCTTTACAAGGGAAAGTCCGATTCCTGTTCCGTGAACCTGGAATTCTCCTTTTGCCTGATAATAACGGTCGAATATCTTGTCAAGAGCTTCAGCAGGAATACCGACACCAGTATCTTTAACTTCGATTTCTATATTCGGTGTTTCCGTTATATCTGTTTTTCTTATTATTATATCTATTGAACCTTCGTATGTGTATTTTATCGCATTTGAAATAAGGTTGTCAAGAATGATCGTTATGACTTCCGGATCATAATGAATCACGGTGTCATTGGTTTCCGCTTTTATATTTATTTCAACTGCTTTATTCTGATTGAACTCTTTATACTTCATAACTATCTCACTTATGTGGTTGCAGATGTCGTTATGACATACACACAGTTTTCTGTTATTTGTTTCGCTTTTTCTGAATTCAAGGATTTCATTTGTCAGGTTCGATAACCTGGATGCGCTTTTAAAAATTGTGGAAATCTTTCTTTGCTGATCCTGCTGCAGGCGGCTGTCTTCCGTAAGATCTTCAAGAGGACCAAGGATAAGTGTAAGCGGTGTCCTTAATTCATGAGCTATATTGGTATAAAAGCGGAATTTCTCATCATTAAGAGCTTTGTCTTTCTGATGATTTTCTTTCTCCAGACTAAGCTGATATTCAAGTTCAAGTTTTCTTTTATAGAATCGGAAAATAAAAAACAGACTGATAAGAGCGATAAGAATATATAATCCTTTTGCCCACCATGTAAGCCATATGGGAGGTGTAATGATTATATTCAGATAAGTAAACTCTTCGGAGAAATTCTGATTTCTTATAGCTGCTTTAACTTTAAAGGTATATTTTCCGGGAGCAATATTGCGGAATGTGACATGATTCTCGCCATTAGTCTGATACCATGAATCATCAGCACCTTTCAGGGAATAAGAATAATTGATGCGGTCGGTCATAGCATTATCCATAATGCTGAAAAAGATACTGAATGTATTCTGATCATATTTCAGCTGCACTTCTCTGCTTACGGGAATTGAAACTATGTCATCCTTATTGTCGATTGTCTGAGGACGGAAGATGTTGAAACCTGTAATCTTTATTTCCGGAACGCAGAATCCTGCAGGATCGGCTTTAGAATCGAAATAACATATTCCGTTCTGTGATCCGAACCATAAAATTCCGTTATCTGATTTGGCAACTGCGCTGTTTAGGAAAGCTCCCTGAGGCACATTGTCTGAATAGTCGTAATTATCGGTTTTGCCGGAAGATATACAGTAACGGCTCAGACATTCACTTGTTGAAAACCATATTTCATCATCTTTGCCTTCTGCGACAGCTCTGATATATTCGTTTTTTAATCCTGAAGACTTATTTATAAGAGAGTAATCATAAGAATCTGCATTGTTAAAGAATGCAAGTCCGGTGAGAGTTCCTACCCACATTCTGTCTTGTGAATCTTTCATGATAGTCTTTACTCCGTTGGAACAAAAGCCTGATTTTACATGAAAATGATTAATCAATCTGAATTCGGGAGTGACGATGCTGAAACCGTTTATCTCACTTCCGATCCATAGATTTCCGTTTTTATCTTCTGCTATAGTTCTTATGAGATTGTCCGCAAGTTTGACGGATGAGGCATTATATTTTTTAAGCTCATTTAGATGCGGAGTATATCTGAAAACACCGGATTCGCATCCGAACCATATATCGGAGCGGCTGTCTTCAAAAATACAGTTTACAAAAGAAGGGATAGATTTACGTCCGGCAAAAGGCTTTTCGAAAGTCTGTTTACTGCGGTTATAAAGGAGCACACCTTCCGAATGACCGGCAAACCAGATATTGTTATTCGAATCGGTAAGAGAAGCTCTTAATATATTATCTGAAAGAGAACTGTTGTTCTTATTGAAATTAGCTACTTTTTCTTTCCCGCGATAGACATCTATTCCGTTGTCTTCGGTACCTATCCAAAGAAGATTATCCTGATCCAGTGATATGGTTCTTATTAATTTGCTGCTTAATCCGTTTCTGTCATCACGGATGGGAGAGTAGCTGAGTTTTTTGAAAAATGGCTCGTTATGGCTTATGAAGTTTATGCCGCCTCCATTAGTACCGATCCAGATATTGCCGAAAGAATCTTTTTTTAATGAAAGGACGGAAGGATTGGAAAGACCGTCTTCAAAATCACTGGCATAGATATTCCGGAACTCTGCATCAGACGAGATTTCAGCATCCATATTAAGAATACTTATTCCTCCGCCTTTATATGTTCCGAACCATAATTCATTATTAATCTCTTCGACACAGGTGACATCATTGTCAATAAGAGCATTTTTATCATCCTTTCTTCTTTTGAAAACAGTAAAGTCGCCTTCTTCCGGATGATAAAGTCCGATACCATTGTCCGTGGTAAGCCATATTCTGTCGCGGGAATCTTTGTAGATCTGATTTATACGCTTGCCGGGAAGACTTCTTTCGTTATCCTGTTCATTATAAAAATGTTTTATCGTATTATCCTGAAGAGATATTATACTTAGTCCGCTGAAGGCATAACCGATATAAAGTTTGTCTTCTTTTTTGTCATAGTAAAGACACCACAGATCATTATGCTTCAGACCGGGAACAAGACTCTGATTATAATGGGTGATAATATTGGTCTTTTTGTCAAGTCGCTTAAGACCGTTCTGATATGTGGCAATCCACAGATCATTGTCTTTACCCAGACTAAGATCCGTTATTCCGTAAGCACGTACGCTGTTTGGCAAATCATCATAAATAGGATAATTTATAAAATGACCGGATTTCTTTTCATAAGCCGAAAGTCCACGTCGCTGAGTAGCAATCCATATAAGATCAGAATCATTGTCGGCAAGCACTCTGTTCAGTGCATTTGTTGAAATAGAGTATTCGTTGCCGGGTTGAGGAAAGTAAGAAACGAAATCATTTCCGTCAAAGCTGTTAAGACCGTTGTCGGTAGCAAGCCATATCATACCGTCTGAATCAAAAGTGATGCTTCTGACAGTATTGTTGGATAGCCCGTCACGAAGATCAGACTTCCGGATGACGGAAGATGAAACGGATATAAAAGAGAAAAGAAAAATAATTGAAAGAAAGCAAAATCTGATATTTGTTTTCATGGTTAGATTTATTAAAAGCACATCGTAAAATTACTAATAATAGTTATAAATTCTTGTACTTTGTTCCTGCTATATTTTTTTGAATTGTAATGAAGTAAAAATAATTATTTTTGAAAATCCGTATAATAAAACCATGGTAATTTTAGTTATAACTATTACCCGATTTAACGGAAAAAACATATTAAACCGAGATACTCAACACATACTGTTTAAGAAAGAAATATTGTCTAAGATACACTTATAAAACATTATAATTCAACATTAAAAACCGGTAAGACAAACAGGTCGAAATATAGTTTTAATTAATGATTTGAATCTTTAATGTTGAATTTGTCACCCTTTTTGAACTACTAACAGAATAGAAAAAAAGGTTATCGTCTATTTTTGTAAGTGCGAAAAAATAAATAAACTCAACTCAATTACATATTCTTTTGCAACGGATTATTTTCCTTTAAAAATGGAAAATTTAAAAGCCGCAATCAACACATATGAAATATTAGCACAATTCTAAACGACACATTTTTATTCAGATTAACACATTAAGAAATCATATTTCTTTCCGTTATTCCTGCAAATAAAAATTCCGAAAATAAAGATGGCTGAATTCCATAATTCACTTCAGGCGCAGAAGTGGAAAGTCTATGTTATCGATCAGTGGGAAAATTTTAATAACTAAATAATGTCAGATTTAATTTTAAAACAAATTATCATGAAAAGATCCTTACTTTTTGGGGTTATGTCAGTTGTCGGACTGAACATGACTGCCCAGACTCCGGATCTGGAGATAAAAAAGGATCTTTCTTCCTCGCTTATTTCCTCGGCTCGTAATTTTACTGAGGCCAACGGAGTGGATACTATTATGCTTCCTATGAATGCGGCAGGAGATTTTACTCTTGAAGTTACAGGGAAAGTTAGTTCTGCTGTTGGCAGAGGTCTTGATATCGAAGCCAGAAAAAATGATGGTACGGGATTCAGAACTTCTGTTTCTTCTTCTAAGCTATACTGGTCGGCTCCGCTTGCCAATATGAGCTCAAAGACATTTTCCACTACTGCCGAGCAGACTTTACGTTATGCCGTAAAAGGTAAAGAGGTGCATGTTTATCAGAATGGTACTTATCTGTTTTCTAACGATCTTGTTGATATCAACGATATCGTAAATGATACAGAAGTTGCCGCTTCAGGAACATATGCGGGAGATAATCTTGTGGCTGACTGGGCAGGAAAAACAGGCGATAACTCTGGCCTTCCTACAGCTTACGGTTGGGATTGTGATAAGCCTGCTAACTGGAATACTCCAAACTCAGGTGGTGTCAGATATAATGATGTGACTTCAGGTCATACTCTTAATTCTGACGGTTCTGTTTATAAAGGACGTCTTCTTACGCTTAGATGGGACAGCAATGATTACAACACGGGTATTTACTCATATCCTATGAATGTTGCTGCGAATACATCATATCAATTTTCTTTTCTTTATGAATTCTGGTCGAATGCGACTACTGCGGACCTTACTGTAAGAATCTCTAAGGATAAAGCCGGAAATAATATTTTAGCATCAAAAACATTTTCAACTTCAAGTAGAAATGTGCTTTATGATGAATTCCTAAACTTTTCTTCTGAAGAAGCAGGAGAATATTATATTCTTTTCACCGGAACATGGGCTATGTTCGGTGTAGGAGAACTTGATGTAAGAGAATTCAATGTTCCTTCACGTATCATCGTAGGAAAGAATTATACTCAAGGTGCCGTAGATATGCAGGTTTCTGCGGTTAAATTTGATGATGCTGCATACGCTCCTGTTGATGAAAATTATAAACTTGATGCTGTTATCGAAGGTGAAACTATCGAAATGGAAAGCATTTCAAATAAAAATATCACCGTAAACGGAAAATCTGAACTTTATCTTACTTCTGAAGCTCCGCTTACAAACAGTACGATCAATCTTACTTCAAGAGACGGATGGCTTTATATCACTAATGTTAAACCTTCAAGAGTTAACTCTGCGGAATGGTTTAAAAATATCACTATTAACGGAAGTGCAGTAAGACATAACAGCAATGCCCGCGTAGTGCCTTACCTACACGGTACTGTGATAATTCCTTTCGGAAATCAGGTAGCTAAAGAAGCCGTTACTGTTTATACAGAAGAAAACTTCGGCGGTTCTTCAAGAAACTTCGCCGCTAATGAATATAACACCGATCTTGGTGCATTTGACAACAAGATCAGATCTTTCAAACTTAAGAAAGGTTTCTCTGTTACTTTTGCAAATAACTCAAACGGAACAGGTTTCAGCCGCCATTACATCGCTGAAGATGAAGATCTTGAAATATCATCTATGCCTGAAGGTCTTGAATTTGCGTCATTCGTACGCGTATTCTACTGGAGCTGGGTTACGAAAAAAGGATGGGCCGGAGGCGGTTATCTTGATGAAACAAACGTAACATGGTTCTATGACTGGGATGCGGCAGGTAATACTGCTTCAATGGATTATGAATATACTCCTATGCGTCACAATGCTAACTGGCAGTCATATGATGTTATCAATTCAAGAGAAAACGTATCATGTGTTCTTGGATTCAATGAACCTGAGCGTGAAGATCAGGCTAATATTTCAGTAAGAACAGCTATCAACCAGTGGCCGGAACTATTCAAATCTGGTCTTAGAATCGGTTCTCCTGCTCCTGCTAACTCAGGTGTTGTATGGTTAAAAGAATTTATGGAAATATGCGACAGTTTGAACTATCGTGTAGATTTCTCTGCGGTTCATTGCTATGAAGGAGGAAACTCTCCATCTCAGTGGGCAAACAGAATTCAGAGTTATTTTAATGGATATGCAAAACAGCGTCCTGTATGGATCACAGAGTTTAATAACGGTGCAAACTGGACAACTGAATGGTGGCCTTCAGACGTAGATGCTCAGTATGAAAAACAGACAACAGAGCTTAAAGCTATCCTTGATGCTCTTGATAACTCAGAGTATGTAGAAAGATATGCGTTCTATAACTGGGTGGAAGACAAACGTGGTGTAGTAGTAAATAATGTACTTACTCCTGCGGGACATATGTTCGCTGCTCATAAATCTTCGAGAGCTTATAACAAAAACAGAGAATATGTTCATAAGTGGAAGATCGCTCCGCCATGGATCAGATCGGCTTCTCAGTCGAGCGACTATAAGACATATAATATGTCATGGTATGACCATAACGGTGAGACAGGTCTTTATTATGTAGTATACAGAAAGCTTAGCGGTCAATCTTCTTTCACAGCTATCGATACTCTTTATGCAGGTAAGGATTATTCTTACGGAGGAACTGTAAACTACAGCACTCCTACACCTTCTGCTTCTGCAGAATATAAAGTAAGAGCAAGAAGTTATAAAAACGCTAATTCTCTTTATTCTCGTGTTAGTGTTCTTACTCTTGATGCGGAAATCTCTGCTCCTGCAAATCTTACGGCAGAAGCGATGGGAACTTCAATCATTGAACTTTCATGGGAAGCGGTAGAAGGTGCAAGATCATATACTCTTAAACGTTCTACGGCGATTGACGGAAACTATTCTACAGTAAAATCAGGTACTCTTGATCTGGCACATACAGACAGATCTCTTAGAGAGAATACTACATATTACTATAAGATATCTTCTACAAACAACCGTGGAGAATCAGCAGACTCTGAGCCTATATCAATAACTACCAAGACTCTTGTTTCTCCTGAGAATATCACAGGTATGACAATTTCTGCAGGTGATTCGAAAGTTACAATATCATGGGATTTTATGTATGATACTAACTTCCGTATCTTCCGCTCAGATTCTGAAAATGGAGAGTTCCTGCTTTATGCTTCAAATATCACGACTGACAGATATGTTAATACACTTCTTACAAACGGTCAGACATATTATTATAAAGTAGAAGCTTACAATGCTCTTGGTGAATATGCTTACCCTGAGGTGATGAAAGCTACTCCGATGAAAAATCATTATGTTTATTTCAACTTCGATGAAAATTCTGGTGAAAAAACACATGACACATGGGGTGCATACCACGCAACTTTATATAATGCTACGTGGATTGAAGACGGAAAACGCGGAAGTGCGGTTTCTTTCTCTGCCGCTGATAAAGCATATGCTCAGATTGAAGACGGTGTCGTAAGCGGTCTTAGTGATTTCTCAATCTCTACATGGGTTAATTACTCTTCAGTTGCAAATAACTCACGAGTATTTGACTTCGGTAAATCAACCGACGCTTTCATGGCATTCTGTCCGAATGCGGGAGGAAACATCAGATACAGAATCACAACAGGTTCTGCTAACTATGTTGCTGAAACAGAATACAGCTTCCCTACAAATGAATGGGTATATCTGACAATCACTCAGAGCGGAACAACTCTTAGAGTTTATATCAATGGTGAACAGGTAATAAGCGATACAAGAGCTACTGTTAAACCTTCTGATCTTGGTGTTACCACAAACAACTACCTTGTGCGTTCTCAGTGGTCTTCTGATCCATATTCTACTTGTAAAATTGATGAGTTCAGAATTTATGACAGAGCTTTAGAAGCTGCGGAAGTAAGATCTCTTATGAATGAGACAGTATACTCTGTAACAATGAGTTCAAGAACAAAATCAATGAACGCAGGTGAAACATTCCAGCTATTTGCTGCTGTATTCCCTGACAATGCTGCTAATACACAGGTAATCTGGACATCTGCTGATCCTACAATCGCAGAAGTTGACGAAAACGGTGTTGTATTTGCTAAAAATGAAGGTAGAACCAATATTACTGCAACAACAGTAATGGGTGAACTTACTGCATCTTCGCGTATCACTGTTTCTGGTAATATTACAGATACAAGCATTGACGAATATGACGCTGAACTTGATGTAGAAGTATTTATACGTGGTAATGTTCTTTACGTAAATACTCCTGCACAGGAAACAGTTGAGGTTTACAATATGGCAGGTCAGATGATTTCAAGAAAGGTAAAACAGGAAAATCTTGATATGATCGAACTTCCTGCTGTCGGAAAACAGATACTTATCATCAAGGGTGAAAAAGGATGGGCTAAAAAGCTTATTCAGCAGTAATCCTGAACTGATATAATCATAAAAATAAAAGCGAATAACCTTCCGGGGTTATTCGCTTTTTTTTGTTTCATATACATTCCGTGAAAAAAGCATTTCGGTTAGGTTGAATGATTTTTATATCCTCATGAAAGATTTATTTACCCTGAAAAACCAGTCAGGATTTAAATATGAACGAAAAGATTCTCTTTTTGATTTGCGGGGATATGCCATAAAGTGTTCATAAATATAATTTTACATCAAAGAAAAACACTCTGAGGAAAGACACTCACAGAAAACACGGTTGATAAAACTGTAAAGCAATAATATTATGAATATCTGAAATCTATAAATAATTCTAACACAAATTATCATGAAAAAGCAATTACTCTTTGGATTGACCATTCTGTTCGGAATGGGAGCAAATGCTCAGACGCCGCAACTGGAAGTCCGGCAGAATCTGAACACTTCATTAATCTCGGGACCACGAAGTTTTACCGACCCAAATAAAGTTGATACGATAATGCTTCCTCTTGACTATGCCGGAGATTTTACTCTTGAAGTAAAAGGAACGGTAAAAGAGGCTGATGGCCGCGGTCTTGATATAGAAGCCAGAAAAAAAGACGGAACAGGATTCCGGACTTCAGTTTCTCCGACTAAACTATACTGGTCTAATCCTATTACAGATATAAGTTCAATGACATTCTCCACTACTTCGGAACAGACACTCCGATATGCGGTTAAGGGAAGCAATGTTCATATCTATCAGAACGGCATCTATATTTCAACACGCCCGCTGGAATTTATCAACAACATAACCGATAATCAGGAAGTGGCTCCGGAAATAGAGATGTACGGAGATAATCTTGTTGCCGGATGGGCAGGAAAGACCGGAAGCAATTCCGGAATGCCTACTGCTTACGGATGGGAATCCGCAAACACAAATGTGCCATGGAACTCGGCAAACGGCTCGGGAGGAGTAAGATATATTGATGTAAATTCTTCATCATCTACTGTACATACTCTAAACTCTACAGGTACACCTTATACCGGAAGACTATTATCCGTAAGATGGGATAACAGTGCTTATGAAAGCGCGGTATTTGTATATCCTATGACTCTTTCCGCTTATACTCCGTATAATTTCTCTTTCCTTTATGAGTTATGGTCGAATGCCAACAGCGGAACGATGACTGTTAAAGTAAGTAAGGATAAGGAGGGAAAAGAGATAATAGCCTCAAAATCTTTTTATTCTTCAGTAAGAAACCGTCTTTATGATGAAAATGTCAGCTTCTCTTCAGAAGAAGCCGGAGAATATTATCTTCTTTTTTCAGGAACATATGCTATGTATGCTATTGCAGACCTTGATGTAAGAGAATCCAATATCCCGTCTCACATAATCATTGGTAAAAACTATTCTTCCGGAGCGGCAGATATGCACGTGTCGGAAGTAAAATATGATAAGTCAGGAGCCTATGCTCCGGAAGCGGGATCTGCGACTGTTTTTGATGTAGTGATTGAAGATGAAATAATAGAGATGGAGTCTGTCATAAACAAAAACATCATTATGAAGGGGAAATCCGAACTGCATCTTACCTCGGAGAGTCCTCTTATCAACAGTACCGTAGATATGCATAGTGAAAACTGCTGGCTTTATATCAGTAATATAAAACCATCTGACGTAACTTCGGCAGCATGGATAAAAAATATTACCGTAGAAGGAAAGAATGTGACAAACAAAACAAATTCACGAATTTCTCCATATCTGCACGGTACGGTTATAAATGCATATGGCAACAGAAATGCTAATGCCGCGATAACTGTATTTACAGAAGAAAATTTCGGAGGTCAGTCAAGAACATTTTCGGTAAATACATATCACAACAGCCTGGGAGCTTTCGATAATAAAGTCCGTTCCTTCAAAATTAAAAAAGGATATTCAGCGACACTGGCCAATAATTCAAACGGAACAGGTTTCAGCCGTCATTTTATTGCAGAAGAAGAAGACCTTGAAGTTGCATCAATGCCGGAAGGTCTGGAATTCGTATCGTTCATACGTGCCTTCTACTGGAACTGGGTAACGAAAAAAGGATGGGCCGGAGGCGGTTACCTTGATATGACAAACTCAACATGGTTTTACGACTGGGATGCGGGAGGAAATACCGAATCTACTGATTTCGAATATGCTCCTATGCGCCATAATGCAAACTGGCAGTCATACAGTGTCATCAACTCAAGAGAAAACGCTTCACATGTATTAGGCTTTAATGAGCCTGAAAGATCTGATCAGGCGAATATATCGGTTCATACCGCGATCAACCAGTGGCCTGAACTGTTTAAATCAGGACTGAGAATCGGTTCTCCTGCTCCTGCAAGCGCATGGATAGGCTGGCTTGATCAATTTATGAGATGCTGCGACAGCCTTAACTACCGCGTCGACGTAGCTGCGGTTCATTGTTATGAAGGCGGAAAAGGAGGAAATCCTTCATGGTGGGCTTCCCGACATCAGGAATTCTATAACAACTACGGACATAAACGCCCCGTATGGATTACAGAGTTCAACAACGGTGCTAACTGGACTTCTGAATGGTGGCCTGATGATCTTGACGCTCAGTATGCAAAACAGGAAAAAGAACTGAAAGCGATTATGGAAGCTCTTGACAACTGTGAATATGTCGAAAGATATGCTTTCTATAACTGGGTTCAGGATAAACGCGGCGTGGTCGTAAATAATGTCCTTACACCTGCCGGACATATGTTCGCGGCTCATAAATCGTCAAGAGCATTTACCAGAAGCAAGGAATATATCCATACATGGAAAATCGCTCCGCCATGGATCAGATCGGCTGCTCAGTCAAAAGACTATAAGACTTTCGATATGACATGGTATGACCACAATGGTGAGACCGGTCTTTATTATGTCATTGAAAGAAAAGTGGCGGGAGAAACAAGGTTTACACCTATAGATACTTTATATGCCGAAAAAGATTATGCATACGGAGCGACTATAAACTACAGCACTCCGATTCCTTCTGCTTCAGCAGAATATAAGATTAAGGCAAGAAGCTATAAAAACAAAAATTCGGAATATTCACGTGTTAAGACTCTTACTCTTGACACAGAAATCTCAGCTCCTGAAAATCTGACTGCGGAAGCTATTGGCGCATCTATGATTGAGCTTAACTGGGATGCTGTAAGCGGTGCAAATTCATATACTCTGAAACGTGCGAATTCGGCTGACGGAAACTACACAACTGTGAAATCCGGTTCGCTTGATACTTCATATACAGATAAATCACTTAAGGAAAATACGACATATTACTATAAGATATCTGCATCAAACAACCGCGGTGAAACGGAATACAGCGAAACAGTAGCAGTTACAACACAGGAACTTGCTCTTCCTGAGAATATCACCGGAATCTCTATTGCGGCAGGAGATGCAAAAGTTGTGATATCATGGGATATGATGTATGATACTAACTTCCGTATATATCGTTCGGATACTCCTGACGGTGAGTTTGTAATATACGCTTCCAATATCACTGACGATAGTTACGAAAACAATCTTCTTGTTAACGGTCAGACATATTATTATAAAATCGAAGCGTATAATGCGCTCGGAAACTATATGCATCCGGAAGTATTTAAAGCGACTCCACAGAAAAATCATCATGCATATTTCAGTTTCAATGAGAAAACCGGAACTATGGCTCATGATAATTGGGGTGGTTTCCACGGGACATTAAATAATGCTCACTGGTCGGAAACAGGAAAGCATAACGGCGAACTTTCACTGACGGCTGAAGAAAAAGGATTTGTCAGCATTGCCGACGGAATAGTAAGCGGGCTTGATAATTTCACAATATCTGCCTGGGTCAACTATTCTTCGCTTAAATCAGGTTCAGAGCTGTTTAACTTCAGTAAATCATCATCTGTTTACATGTCATTCTCTCCGAATACTGACAGAAATATCATTTACACTATTTCTACAGGCTCGGCTACATATACTGCGCAGACTGAATACGATTTTCCTGAAAACGAGTGGGTTTATCTGACATTAACGCAAAGCGGATCGACATTTAAAGTCTATATCAACGGCGATCAGATATTAAACGATACCCGCGCCACTGTCAAACCTTCTGATCTTGGTGTTACGACGACCAATTATATAGGACGCTCTCTTTCTTCTTCAGCTTCTTATTCCGACAGTAAGATTGATGAATTAAGAATCTACAACAGAGCTCTTGAAGATGGCGAAATCATGGCACTTATGAATGAAACCATATATTCGATCACACTTAATGTAAGGACAGGCAGAGTGAATGCAGGGGAAACTTATCAGTTGTTTGCTTCGGTATTCCCTGATAACGCATTAAATGGTGATGTGATATGGACATCGGAAGACCCTGTAACGGCAGAGGTAGATGAAAACGGTCTTGTATTTGCTAAAAATGAGGGACGTACAAATATCTCGGCAGCAACGGTTTCCGGCGATCTTACATCTTCATGCCGTATCACTGTGGTTGGCTCAATATCTGAAACAGGAGTCGAAGAGTATGATGCGGATATTGATATAGAGATATTCATACGCAATAATATTGTTTATGTCAATACTCCGAATAAGGAAACGGTAGAAATATATTCGGTAACGGGCCAGAGTATCATAGTAAAAGAAAAGCAGGAAGGTCCTGACATGATCACTCTTCCTTCAACAGGAAAACAGGTCCTTATCATTAAAGGAAATTCCGGATGGGTTAAGAAGCTTATTAAGCAATAACCACGGAAACATAAATCTGACAAATTCTGAAAGCGGGCAGGCCGGGAGGCCAGACCCGCTTTCTTTTTTTATAAAAGGGAGAAAATGTATTCACGGAATCCGTTTTCAAAAAAGCTGTCCGGTTGTCATATTGTCACCGTACACTTATCATATCGCAACTGTACAGTTATCATA
>CAMTON010000073.1 GCA_947074105.1 uncultured Bacteroidales bacterium | reverse complement strand
ATTCGTTATATAAATACTCAAAATACTATATATCTATTTTTTCTTTTTTTGTCATATACGAAATAACGGTACATATAATATATAGTATATAATCATCTCCTTTTATCAGAAATAAAGATTCCGGATTATTTTGTCATTATTAAAAAGACAGAATAATCCGGAATCACACATTATATATAGTATATTGAAAAATTCCTTTATCCTCCTATATCATCAAGTAATTCATAAGACGGAGCAAAAAACAAAGTCCCTGTTACAGGAGTACTGAAATCAAGTAATCTGTCTGTATTACCTACCGGTTCCCCGATGAACATATTCTCTAGCATTTTTTTTGTTGTGGAGAAATATCGTGCATAGCCTATGAAATAAGTTCCGTACTCTCCTTTCGACGTGTTGGCAAACGGCATATTTCCTCTTACTATCTTCTTATCGTCGCCGATATTAGATACCGCATTATGCGCATTTGCCGGTTTTTCCTCATCACTAAGTTCAACATCATTGAATTTATGTCTGCCGATCGCCTTTTCCTGCTCTTCGGTAGAAAGATTATTCCAGGCAACCATATCATGGATATATTTCTGTACAAACACATAACTTCCGCCTATAAAACGCGGATCCTCCTCCCCTATCACTGCAAAATCGTATGCATCGGCATCTACTGCCGGATTTTCGGTACCATCAACAAATCCGATTATCGCCTTGCCATCCATATATCTGAAACCATGAGTTTCATCTATCGCCTCAACCGCATCTTTAAGTTTCGCATCTATAATAGAAGCAAACTCATAACTTATATCCATACTTGCAGCTCTGATATGAAACAATATATCGCCCGGAGTGGACACCGCTACATGCTTATCTCCTTTTATTTCTTTAAAAGTCTCGAGTTCCCGCGGTATACCTTTATCCGGAAACAGCTTATGCCATGCGTCAGCCCCAAAAGCTATGGTAGCACAAAAATCAGCATTCTGAAAACGGTTTTTTATACTTCGCGTCATTCCTGCAAAATTGGAACAGACATCTTTTATCTTATCTGCCGCATCTTTGCTGTCTGCGATTTTATATACAATGAATATTACATTTTTGCCGGGATGGGCAGTTGCGGGTTGTGGAAAAACTTTTGTATCCATAATAGATGATATTTATATAATATTATCCAACAATCCGCAAAGATTTAAGTTTACGCGATATTATTTTATCACCTCCCCATATCATTATAAAAAAAGGTGTACACTTTTCATATTAACACTGTACGGTGACAATGTTGCAACCGTACAGTGTTAATATTGTCAGCGTACGTCTTTTTTAAAATAAACAAAGAAAATTAAGCCTTAGAATCAAGACGACAAACGACAAATCGCACACAAAACGAAAGCAATATTTTATGTTTTACAGCATATTTCTATCAATTATGCCATTAACGCGCTTTTAAGTTAAAATAATTCCTGTTTTTGTATTTTTTAAAACTTTAATTCAATAATCGTTTATAAATATTCATAAATTGCAAAATTCATAAATAAATAAATTTTCCTAATTTTTACAATATATATAAATGAATAAACGCATTATAGAATGTGTACCTAACTTTAGCGAAGGAAAAGATTTACACATTATAAAACTTATCACAGATGCTATAGAATCGGTAGAAGGAGTAAAACTTCTTAATGTCGATCCGGGTGAAGCAACCAACCGTACAGTAGTGACATTCGCAGGAGAACCGGAAGCGGTTTGTGAAGCCGCATTCCGCGGAGCAGTAAAAGCAAAAGAACTTATTGATATGAGAAAGCACCATGGTGCCCATCCGAGAATGGGAGCTACAGATGTGCTGCCTCTTATACCGGTAGAAGGTATTACGCTGGAGGAAACAGCAGAACTTGCACTTAAACTGGGACAGCGTCTTGCCGAAGAGGCTTCAATACCGGTTTATGCTTATGAGGCCTCAGCACGGAAGCCTGAAAGAAGAAATCTTGCGGTATGCCGAAAAGGTGAATATGAGGCTCTCGAAAAAAGATTCGGAGAAGAGAACGAAAAGCCGGACTTCGGCCCTGAAGAGTTTACCGAAGAAGTAGCACGTTCGGGAGCAACAGCGGTCGGCGCAAGAGATTTCCTTATTGCAGTCAACTTTAATCTTAACACGACTTCCACACGACGCGCCAATGCCATAGCTTTTGATGTTCGTGAAAAAGGACGTCCGCAAAGAGAAGGCAACACAGTTACAGGAAAACCGGTAAAGGATGAAAACGGTAAACCGGTTATGATCCCGGGAACTCTGAAAGCGACTAAAGCTATCGGGTGGTATATAGATGAATATAAGATGGCGCAGGTTTCGATGAATATCACCGATATCAATACCACTCCGCTTCATATTGCATTTGACGAAATATGCAGGAAAGCTGACGGCAGAGGAGTCAGAGTGACAGGAACCGAACTTGTGGGACTTGTACCGAAAAGAGTGATGATCGAAGCAGGAAAATACTTCCTTAAAAAACAGCAGCGTTCGACAGGCATCTCCGACCGTGAGATTATTGATATCGCGGCACAATCGATGGGCCTTTCTCAGATACAGCCATGGAATCCGGAAGAACGAATCATTGAATATCTTCTGGAAGAGAAATCGGGCAAACTGCTGATAGGTCAGACACTGAAAGAATTTGCAGAAAATACGGCCAGCGAATCTCCTGCTCCGGGTGGCGGATCGGTATCGGCCTATATGGGGGCTCTGGGGGCTGCTCTGGGATGTATGGTGGCCAACCTTTCTTCTCATAAACCGGGATGGGATGAGAAATGGGAATATTTTTCCGAATATGCAGAAAGTATGCAGCAGACAATGCAGGAGTTACTGCTTCTTGTGGATGAAGATACAAACTCATTCAATAAGGTGATGGAATGCTTCAGAATGCCTAAAAGCAATGATAAAGAAAAAGCTGCTTATGAAGCTGCACTTGAAGAAGCTACTCTTTATGCCACTGATATACCATTCCGCACGATGAGAAAATGCGCGGAACTTATCCCTCTTCTTTATGAAATGACAAAAAGCGGAAATCCTAATTCGCTTTCCGATGCAGGAGTGGGACTTCATGCCATCCGTGCGGCTCTTCACGGTGCATATATGAATGTAGTGATAAATGCCAGAACACTTAAAGACGAAAAGAAATCACATGAGTTACAGAGTTCCGCAAGAGAACTTCTTGTAAAAAGTGTTTCAGAGATAGATAGTATAACCTTAAATCTGTTTTAATCCATGGAGTTATTTGCAAAAGAGATTACGGAAGGACTTGATTTCACAGCCCTTCCTGAAGAGAAGACTTATGATGAATCGGTGAATCATGCTCCGGCAAGAAAACAGATTCTTAACAGTGAAGAAAAAAAGCTCGCGCTTAAAAATGCATTGAGATATTTCCCAAATGAACTTCACGACACCCTTGCTCCCGAATTTCTTAAGGAGCTTGATACTTACGGACGTATATATATGTATCGTCTGCGTCCCGATGCCGAAATCCTGGCAAGACCGATAAATGAATATCCCGCAAAATCGAAACAGGCTGCTGCGATAATGCTGATGATTCAGAATAATCTGAGTTATGCAATCGCACAGCATCCGCATGAACTGATAACATACGGTGGCAACGGCGCAGTGTTTCAGAACTGGGCTCAGTACAGGCTTACCATGCAGTATCTTTCACAAATGTCCGACCGTCAGACTCTGGTAATGTATTCGGGACATCCTCTGGGACTTTTCCCTTCTTCCGAAGATGCACCGCGTGTAGTTGTAACCAACGGAATGGTGATTCCTAATTATTCCACACAGGATCACTGGGAGAAATTCAATGCACTCGGCGTATCTCAATACGGACAGATGACAGCAGGATCGTATATGTATATCGGCCCGCAGGGTATCGTGCACGGAACGACGATAACTATTATGAATGCTTTAAGGATGAAAGATAAATCCGGAGATCCTAAAGGTAAACTTTTCATCTCCTCCGGTCTGGGAGGCATGTCGGGCGCTCAGCCTAAAGCCGCTAATATCTGCGGAGTAGTAAGCATAATAGCCGAAGTAAACGGAAAAGCCATAGAACGAAGATATGAGCAGGGATGGGTTGATGAAGTGTTTGATGATCTTGGCTCTCTTTTCGAAAGAGTAAAAATAGCAAGAGAAAATAAAGAAACCGTTTCAATTGCATATCACGGCAATATTGTCGATTTGTGGGAAAAAGCGGCGGAAGATAATATAGAGGTTAATCTCGGTTCTGACCAGACTTCTCTTCACAATCCATGGGCAGGAGGTTATTATCCGGCAGGTGTAAGCTTTGAGGAGGCGAAAGAGATGATGGCAAAAGACCCTGAAACATTTAAGGCAAAGGTGAAGGATACTCTTCGCCGTCATGTTGCAGCTGTAAATAAACTGACTTCTGCCGGGATGTATTTCTTCGATTACGGCAATGCTTTTCTTCTTGAATCGTCAAGAGCAGGTGCCGATATACTTAAGGCGGACGGCGGTTTCCGTTATCCGTCTTATGTCCAGGATATAATGGGTCCGTTATTCTTCGATTACGGTTTCGGGCCTTTCCGGTGGGTATGCACTTCGGGCGATCCTGCAGATCTTGAAAAAACTGATAAGATAGCGACAGAAGTTCTTAAAGAGATAAGAAAGACAGCACCGGAATCTATAGCCGCTCAGATTGACGATAATATCTACTGGATAGAATCGGCAATGCAGAATCATCTTGTCGTGGGTTCTCAGGCAAGAATACTTTATGCCGACTCTCAGGCAAGAAGCGAGATTGCAAAGGCTTTCAATGATGCTATTGCCCGCGGAGAGATTTCGGCACCTGTTGTCATCGGACGTGATCATCATGATGTTTCGGGAACAGACTCTCCTTACCGTGAGACTTCCAATATATACGACGGTTCTTCTTTTACCGCCGATATGGCAGTACATAATGTGATCGGTGATGCCTTTCGCGGAGCTACCTGGGTTTCTATACATAACGGCGGTGGCGTAGGCTGGGGCGAGGTGATAAACGGAGGCTTCGGTCTTGTGATAGACGGAAGCGCGGATTCTGAAAGGAGACTTCGCCAGATGCTGCTATGGGATGTGAATAATGGTATAGCAAGAAGAAGCTGGGCACGTAACAATGGTGCAGTGGAAGCTATAAAGAGAGAGATGGAGAGAACTCCGGATCTGAAGGTCACTCTTCCGAATTTTGCCGATGAAAATTTAATCAATAACCTAATAAATTAACTTGAAATGGAATTTTTAATAAGTGCCGGTGATATTACAATCGACGATATACATAAACTTATAATCAGTAAAGCAAAACTTAAACTTTCGGCTGACGCAAAAGGCAGAATAGTAAATTGCCGTGAGTATCTTGATAAGAAGATGGCAAATCAGACAGAACCTATATATGGTATCAATACCGGATTCGGCGCTTTGTGCGACATAAAGGTTACTCCCGATCAGCTTTCGGAACTTCAGAGTAATCTGATTATATCGCATGCTTGCGGAACAGGAGAAGAGGTGCCGGCTGAGATTGTGAAACTGATCATGTTTCTTAAGATAAGATCACTTGCTTACGGTAATTCCGGAGTACAGCTTATCACGGTGCAGCGCCTTATTGATTATTATAATCACGACATATTGCCGCTTATATATCAGCAGGGTTCTCTCGGTGCTTCAGGCGACCTTTCGCCTCTTGCCCACATGAGTCTTACGCTGCTTGGCATGGGCGAGGTGTATTATAAAGGTAAAAGAAAGCCGGCTCATGAAATTCTTGAAGAGTTCGGCTGGGAACCGATAAGATTGAGATCCAAAGAAGGGCTGGCTCTTATAAACGGGACACAGTTTATGAGTGCATATTCGGTATGGGGAATAATACATTCAAAGAATCTTCTCCACTGGGCCGACACAGTAGGTGCGCTTTCTCTTGATGCTTTTGACGGACTTAAGTCGCCATTTCTTCCTCAGATACACAGATTGCGTCCGCATAGCGGGCAGATCTCTACTGCAGCACACGTGCTTGAACTGCTTGATGGTAGTGAGATTATCGACAGACCTAAAAATCATGTCCAGGATCCTTATTCTTTCAGATGTATTCCGCAGGTACACGGTGCGGCATCGATGTCAATAGATTTCTGTGAACAGATAGTTACGACAGAGATAAACAGTGTGACAGATAATCCGACTATCATACCTGAAGAGGAGCTTATAATCTCGGCAGGAAACTTTCATGGTGAACCTCTTGCTATAGCTGCCGATTATCTTGCTATAGCAGTGTCGGAACTGGCTTCTATTTCAGGTCAGAGAACTTATCAGCTTATTAAAGGAGGTCGTGAACTTCCGAAATTCCTTGTTGCGAAACCGGGACTTAACAGCGGATTTATGATTCCTCAATATACTGTTGCCTCTATTGTAAGTCAGAATAAGCAGCTTTGTACTCCTGCTTCGGTGGATTCTATCGAGTCGTCGCAGGGTCAGGAAGATCATGTAAGTATGGGAGCCAATGCTGTGACTAAACTTTATAAGGTGGTGAATAACTGTGAGCAGGTGATAGGTGTCGAGCTGTTTAATGCGGCTCAGGCTCTTGACTTCAGACGTCCTTTGAAAAGTTCTCCTCAGCTGGAAGCTATAGTAAGCGACTTCCGTAAAGAAGTGCCTTTCATTGATACCGATGTTGTGATGTATCCTTATATGCATGCTTCGAAAGATTTTATCCTGAGAACTATTGAAAAAATATAATGGCAGAAAAAATCATCATAATAAAAAATATAGGATCAATAATTAATATTGAGAAAGACAACAGAAGGCTTATGTCTAAAGTGTCGGGGGAAGCATCAGGCAATCCCGACACTCTAGATAATGCTTTTCTTGTCGTAGAAAACAATATTATTGCCGGTTTCGGGGAGATGGCTGAAATGGGATCTGTAATTTCTCAATATGAAACCTGTGATATTGAATATACAGATGCCGGAGGAGGCTTGCTCCTTCCCTCTTTCTGTGACTCGCATACCCATCTAGTTTTTCCTTATTCAAGGGAAAGGGAGTTTGAATACAGGCTTAACGGCCTTACTTATGAAGAGATTTCGGCTAAGGGCGGTGGTATACTTAATTCGGCTAAAGCAATGGACAGCATTTCGGATGAAGAGATACTGGAAGCTTCATTTAAACGTATTAACGGAATCATTGCGACGGGAACAGGAACGGTAGAGATTAAATCGGGTTATGGCCTTACTCTTGAAAAGGAGTTAAGGTTGCTGCGTATAATCAGAAAACTGGCGGAGCTTTCTCCTGTTACGGTAAGATCGACTTTTCTTGGTGCACATGCCATACCTGCAGAATATAAGAGTGATCCGGAAAGATATATTAGTATAGTTACGGAAGAGATGATGCCTCTTGTTGCTGAAGAAGGACTGGCTCAGTATGCCGACGTATTTTGCGAGAAGGGATTTTTCAGTCGTGAACAGTCGGAACGGATATTTGATGCGGCAATAAGATTCGGTCTTAGACCACGTATACATGCCAATCAGTTGAGTGATTGCGGAGCTATTGACTGTGCCGTATCGAAAGGCTGTATTTCTGCCGATCATCTTGAGGTGCTTGATGCGGAAAGAATCGCTCAGCTCGCCTCTTCGGATGTAATTGCCACACTTCTTCCGGGTTGTGCTTTCTTTATGGACAGTGATTTTCCAAAAGCTAAGGATCTTATCTCGGCAGGTGCAACGGTAGCTATTGCCAGTGATTATAATCCGGGAACTTCTCCGTCGGGCGATATGCTGTTTATGATGGCTCTTGGCTGCATAAAGATGAAGATGACTCCGCTACAGGCTCTTATGGCCTCAACCATTAATGGTGCTGCAGCTCTGGAGTTAAGTCACAGAAAAGGCAGTATTGCTATTGGTAAGGATGCTGATTTCTTTATTACTAAAAAAATCCCTTCTCTTGCTTATATTCCTTATTCTTATACGGAAAATCCTATAGAGAGAGTTTTTCTGAAAGGGAAAGAGATTAGAACGAATAATATCTAATTATTTCTGAAAAGGAAGCAGATTAGAAAAGAAGGCCTTTATTCTGCCCGGCATTGGGATTATAATCATATATTATTGTAGAAACGTGACATTATTCATATGAAAAAAAATAAAAAGAGACGCTACATAGAATGTCGCGTCTCTTTTTTGTTGCCGGTTATTCCCGGATTTATTCTTTTCGGAGACGTAGCGTGCTACATCTCTACAATAATACAATTATCTGTTATTTCTCTTTTTTCGGAGACGTGGCGTGTTACGTCTCTACAGTAATACAGAATATCGTTTATTATTCTTTTTTGCTTTTTCTTCTTGAATCTTTCTTCTTATCACCTCTTCTGCCACCGCCATTTTTACCTGACGAACCGTTACGTGAAGGCATAAAAGATCTGTTTTTAGAATAAGAGTCAGCTTTAAGCGGAGGCGTATCGGAATCCCCTTCTTTTACAAGAGCAAAATCGATAATCTTCCTTTCAAGATTTGTTCTTGCTACTTTAATCTTGATAGGATCGCCAAGACGATAGATTCCGCCGTTTCTTTTCCCGATAAGACAATATGATTTTTCATCAAATTCATAGAAGTCATCGTCAAGATCACGCATAGGAACCATTCCTTCGCATTTATTATCGTTTATCTCAACATAAATACCCCATTCGGTAACTCCGGAAATAACTCCTTCGTACTCTTCTCCCAGATGTTCGCTAAGATATTCTACCTGTTTGTATTTTATTGAAGATCTTTCCGCACTTGCTGCAAGCTGTTCCATTGAAGAACAATGTTCGCAAAGAGATTCATAAACATCCTGACGCGCACTTCTTCCGCCTGCAAGATATTTCTCAAGAAGACGGTGAACCATCATATCCGGATAACGGCGGATAGGAGATGTAAAGTGAGAATAATATTCAAAGGCAAGACCGTAATGGCCGATGTTTTCTGTCGTATAGACAGCTTTTGCCATTGAACGGATTGCTACAGTTTCAATAAGATTTTCTTCACGTTTTCCCTGAACGGAATCAAGAAGTTTGTTGATTGATTTTGAAACATCGCTGTTCTTTCCTTCCGTTTTCAGATTATATCCGAAACGACGGATGAATGTAGCGAAGTTTTCCATCTTATCAGGATCCGGAAGATCATGAACACGATAAACGAAAGTTTTAGGTTTCTTTCTTTTTCCCGGGTTTCCTACAAACTCAGCAACAGTACGGTTGGCAAGAAGCATAAACTCTTCAACAAGTTTATTGGCATCTTTTGCTATTTTGAAATATACTCCGAGCGGTTTGCCGTTTTCATCTATTTCAAATTTCACTTCGTGACGGTCGAAAGCAATCGCTCCGTCTTCAAATCTTTTCTGACGAAGTTTCTTGGCAAGGCTGTCCATCGTAAGGATTTCCCATTTATAATCACCTTCACCTGTCTCAATCACTTCCTGAGCCTGTTCATAAGTGAAACGGCGGTCAGATTTGATAACTGTTTTGCAGATTCTGTAATCATGGATATGTGCATTCTCGTCCATTTCGAAAATACAGCTGAAAGTAAGCTTTTCTTCATCCGGACGTAAAGAACATACTCCGTTACTAAGATGTTCGGGAAGCATCGGAACGACGCGGTCGACAAGATAAATTGAAGTCGCGCGTTTTTCTCCTTCCTGGTCTATTATAGAACCGGGAGTTACATAATGAGTAACATCGGCGATATGAACACCGATCTCAAAATTACCGTTAGAAAGTTTCTTTATTGAAAGAGCATCATCAAAGTCTTTCGCATCTTTCGGGTCGATGGTAAAAGTCGTTATTCCGCGATAATCCTCGCGTCTTTTAATCTCATCTTCCGGAATATCGTATGAAATCTTGTCTGCTTCTTTTTCAACATCTTCAGGATAACTGAAAGGAAGACCATATTCAGTAAGTATGGCATGCATCTCAGTATTATTATCACCTGCGGCACCAAGAACTTTTGTAACTTTTCCTATAGGATTTTTTGCGTTTTCAGGCCAGTCGACTATTTCGACAACTGCCTTATCACCGCTTTTACCATCCATCAGGCTATCCTTAGGGATGAAGATATCGTTAGCAAGAAATTTATTATCATTTACAAGGAATGCGTAATGAGGCTGTACATCAAGGATACCGATAAAAGTCTGCTTCACTCTTTCAAGAATTTCTATCACTTCACCTTCAATGGTCTGACCTTTCTTTCTCGCACTTAGAAGGATTTTCACTTTATCGCCGTTCATGGCGCGTAATGAATTTCTTTCAGCGATGAAGATCGGTTCTCCTCCGTCTTCGGGAACCAGCTGATTCTTACCGTTGCTTCTTCTCTCGAAGACACCAACAATCTCTTTACCTCTTTTATTTAACTTAAACTTTCCGACAGAGGTTTCTATAAGGAAATCATCACCCTTCAGTTCCAGCAATATTTCGAATACCTGAGCGCGCTGAATATCTTTTTTCACTTCAACGGCATCTGATACCTGTTTATAATTAAACGATTGACTTGGATCTTTTTCGAAGAATGCTTGTATTTTGGGAAGTAACTCAGACTTCTTTATTTTCCCTTTATTAGCGGCTTTCACTTTATTTGCCATATCAAAAACATTTTATATTCACCCTTTATCCATCAAAGGGCACCAATTATTATTAAATAAGTACGGGAAATCATCTACTTTTACAAAGTAAACAATTCCCCGTTGTTTTTGTCTGTTTTTGGTTAATTATTTTGTCTCTGAGGCTATTCTAGCGGCAATCCGTTTAAAATCGCCGGATATGTATTACTAATTCATTAAGAGATTATGAAAACTCTGTCTAATGATTTGGCTGACCGGCCATAAAATATCGACACTCAGACTTTATTCTTTTTTATATCTTTTTTTTCGGTACGTTTTACGAATTCATTCAGCACGTATTACGGCTAAACTATCAGGACTTTACCTTTTGATATCTGAAAGATTTAGAAATCCATCATTTCGCTTTCTCCACGATCCTCTCCCTGACCTTTCTTACCGTTATTATTTTTCTTTCCGCTGTTTCCGAAGCTGTACGCAACATTTAATGTTGCCATACGTCCGCCCCATATATCTTTGGAAAGCTGTTCGAAGTTATTACCGAACGTATAAGATTTTCTTCGTCTTGAATCAAGAAGGTCTCTTCCCGTTACTGAAACAGTAAGTTTTCTTTTAAGGAAACTTCTTCTAAGTCCGGCATCGACCCAATAGCTGTCGTAATCTTTTCCCTGCGCAGTCTTAGCGGATGAATTATATCCTCCGGTAAGTTGGAGGGTAAGACTCCATGGAAGCATAATGTTTGCTATTACTCGTGCATCCCATGAAAAGTTATTACTTCCTTTATAATTCTGTACGAAATCATTATAATGATAATCAAAACCGTCCATGTGGAAATAATAAAGATTTACGGATGTCGTAAGATCGACGATTTCAAAAAGACGGTTCTTTGCCACTACTTCGGCTCCCGATCTTGTTGTCTTTGTAACATTGTCATAAGTCGAAAACATAGTATTACCATCCATATAGCTTACACTTCTGATCACACCATCAGTTGTTCTGTAATATAAAGAAGCAGAAAGGGTATGCTCTTCCCAGCTTTTAATATAGTTAAGCTCTATCGCATCGGTATATTCCGGCTGCAAAAGAGGATTACCGAAACTGATATTTGTTGAGTCGGAGATATTTTTAAACGCGCTCAACTGTCGTCCGCGCGGACGGTTGATACGGCGCGTATAGTTTATCTGAAACTCATTGCTTTCATTCATTGTATAAGTAAGGAAAACACTGGGGAAAAGATCAAAATAATTTCGGCTGTTCTTTTCCGGCTCTCCCGTTTCAAAACCAAGAGAAGAAGTACTGTAATGAGTATATTCTCCGCGAAGTCCTGCCTGATAACCGAAAAGATCATATTTTCCGGAAAGATTAAGATAAGCAGCCTGAATATTCTCCTTATAATCAAACACATTATAAAGCGACATTTCTTCTATAAGTCTTTCTTCATCAGTCCACGTCTGAGTCGTACTGTGGCGTTTGTTAAGATTTCCTTTATAACCTGCTTCAAGCTTCAGCTCTTCTCTGAACTGATTTGTATAATCCGCCTGAAACTCCCATGAATCATGATCACGAGGTGATTTCTGATACTGATATTCATGAATACCTTCTCTGTCCTGCTTATAATCTGAAGTACCGTCATATTTATACTTGTCATAAGAGGCATTGAATCTGATATCACTTGTTTTAGAGAATTTATGCTCATAATCAAGAGCCAGATCATAATGTTTATGATCACCTTTTGAGTGAGTATTACGATAATAATCATAATCAAACTCTGAATTATTATATACACCGTAATTTATATCGTTCTGATGATTTCTGTTACCGATCATACCAGAACCGGTAAAACCGAGAATATCATTTTCTGTAAGATAATAGTTAAGGGCAAGTCTGCCGGTTACACCGTCACCGTACATTTTTCCTTTTTCATGAGTAAGAAGCTGAGAAGTTGTCCCGTTACCGAAAGTCGTTCTGTCTTTATAAGAATGGCGTCGCATCTCTCTGTCGCGATAACCTAAAGTTGCAGAAGCCTCAAACTTATTATAAGTATAATTGATATTTGCATTGGCACCGAAACCACCGAAAGTATCGGCATTACCGGAAACTCCACCATAATATCCGGCCTTTTTCTCTCTTTTCATTATGATATTGATAATACCGGCAGAACCCTCCGCACTATATTTTGAGGAAGGATTCGTGATAATCTCAATTGACTGGATGCTTTCTGCAGGAAGTTGCTCAAGAATCTGGGCACGGTTTTCTTCCGAAAGGCCTGATGGGCGGCCGTTAATCCAAATAGTAACCGCAGAGTTATTTCTCAGACTCACATTACCTTCACTGTCAACACTCACCGACGGAATATTAGCTAATGCATCTGAAGCCGAAGCCCCCGCACTTGCGATATTCTGATCCATGTTGAACACTTTCTTGTCTACTTCAAATTTCATCTGAGATTTCATCCCCGTAATCTGCACCTCTCCCAGCAATTTACTGTCTTCCTGCATTTTTATCGTTCCAAGATTCATACTTGGTTTCTGAGGAGTCAGAATTACCGGTATAATCACTTCATTATAGCCTACATACGTAAGGCGCAGTTCATAAGTCCCGTTCTTTATATTATTCAAAACAAAATTACCGTCAAGATCCGAAGTCAGTCCGGCCTCAAGTTTATGTTTGTTTTTCTCGTTATACAACGCGACATTCACAAAATCAAGCGGATCACCTGTCCCCGCATCAATAATTTTTCCTTTTATCTCCTGAGCCAGTACATTCATGACTGAAACACAGCATAACAAAGCGATTATAAATCTCTTACCCATTTTCTTTGTAGAACTTCTTTTATGTGTTAGTAAATAGCCAATTATTTTTCAACTTAATGCCTGATTATCAAAATATTAATCACCCTATTCCATTTTTATATTTAACTGTTTCTATTACCTATTATAAATTTCTATCATCTTAAAGATGAATACAACCTTAATCTTAGAGAATAAAAGACACATATATTCCGGATACGGATTACTTTATATTATTATATGCACATCCTTGAATTAATAAAACATATAAAAGCAAATAGATTTTATATTTTATTTAATTGTAGAGTTTTGACTATAATTTGCCCTCAAAGTTTAATCATTTATCATAAATTTTCTACGAATCTTATCAAATTATTATTTTATTATAATTTTTTATAATAAATACATTGAGATTTAACAAAAAGGGGTGACTCCTATTACGGAATCACCCCTTTTCTTTATATCATATACTCTTTATCAGAGCTTATATACCAATTTATTATGCGTCGATATTCGCATATGTCGCATTAGCTTCAATAAACTCACGGCGAGGATCAACATTGTCACCCATAAGCATTGAGAATACGTGATCTGCTTCAGCTGCATTTTCAATCGTAACCTGACGAAGCGTTCTGTGCTCAGGGTCCATAGTTGTTTCCCAAAGCTGCTGAGCGTTCATCTCTCCAAGACCTTTATAACGCTGAGTGTGGATTGAATTTTCATTTCCGCTTCCGTATTTCAGGATAAATGCCTGACGCTGCTGGTCATTCCAGCAATACTCTTCCGTCTTACCTTTACGACAAAGATACAATGGAGGAGTTGCAATATAAAGGAATCCGTGTTCGATTACCGATCTGAAATATCTGAAGAAGAATGTCATCAGAAGAGTCGCGATATGACTACCGTCGACATCGGCATCGGTCATGATTATTATCTTGTGATAACGAAGTTTCTCAATATTGAATTCGTGAGTATTCGGATCAAGAAGATGCTGCAGAAGACCGAAAGCCTGAGCCATATTTCTGATTTCTTCGCTGTCTTTAGCATTGTTAGGATTAGCCTTTTCAACATTAAGGATCTTACCGCGAAGAGGAAGAATAGCCTGGAAGTTTCTGTGACGTCCCTGTTTAGCAGTACCGCCCGCGGAATCTCCCTCGACAAGGAATATTTCACATTCTTCTGCGTTCTTAGAAGAACAGTCGGCAAGTTTACCCGGCAGACCGCCACCTCCCAGAGGAGTCTTACGCTGAACAGCCTCTCTTGCTTTACGAGCTGCAGTTCTTGCAGTAGCGGCAAGGATAACTTTTTCAACGACCATTTTAGCCTGACGCGGATTTTCTTCAAGATAATTTCCTAAAGCTTCTCCCAAAGCCTGATCAACGGCACCGGTAACTTCACTGTTACCAAGTTTTGTTTTTGTCTGACCTTCAAACTGAGGCTCCGCAACTTTTACCGAAATCACGGCAGTAAGACCTTCACGGAAGTCATCACCCGTGATATCCACTTTTACCTTATCAAGAAGTTTAGAATCATCGGCATATTTCTTAAGAGTTCTTGTAAGAGCTCTTCTGAAACCTGCAAGGTGGGTTCCTCCTTCTATTGTATTGATATTATTTACGAATGAACAGATATTCTCTGTATACGACGTATTGTAAGTCATCGCTACTTCAACAGGGATACCTCCTTTTTCAGTATTGATATGGATTACATCGCTGATCATCTGTTCTCGTGTAGAATCAAGATATCGAACAAATTCTTTCAGACCTTCAGTAGAATGAAACTGTTCTGATTTGAAAGAACCGTCTTCCAGAATCTCTCTCTTATCTGTAAGAGAAAGATGGATCCCGGCATTAAGGAATGCAAGATCTCTAAGACGGGCAGCAAGAATGCTGTATTTATATTCCGAAACTGTAAATATTGACAAATCCGGCTTAAATGTTACAGTCGTACCAGTTGAATCAGCTTCACCGATTACGCAAACAGGCTCTTTAGGTGCTCCGCAGCAATACTCCTGCATATACACTTTACCCTGACGACGAACTTCGGCACGAAGATATGTAGACAACGCATTCACACACGATACACCGACTCCGTGAAGACCTCCAGATACTTTATAAGAACCTTTGTCAAACTTACCTCCGGCATGAAGCACCGTAAGTACAACCTCTAATGCCGATTTGCCCTCTTTCTCATGAATATCTACCGGAATACCACGACCGTTATCAACAACCGTGATAGAATTATCCTCGTTGATTATAACTTCGATATGAGTAGCATATCCGGCTAGAGCCTCGTCTATAGAGTTATCTACAACTTCATAAACAAGATGATGCAAACCCTTTTCGCCAACATCCCCGATGTACATCGCAGGACGTTTTCTTACAGCCTCAAGACCTTCAAGTACCTGAATACTATCGGCTGAATATGACTTATTTGAATTCTGTTCTTCTGACATTTCTGTTACTTCTGTTTTTTATGAAAAGCCTACAAATATAGCTATTTTTTACGGTTTTTATTCCCTTTTGATTTATAACGGATTACTCTTTTTTGAAAATTATAAATATTTATTATCTAAAGGATTGGCATGATCAGTTTAGATATAAAAACACTCAATTAAGGACTCTGGCCCAGATGAAATACATAAACGACAAAAGGCCGATGCTGTTAAGCACCGACCTTTGTAGTCCATAGGGGAATCGAACCCCTCTTTCCAGAATGAAAATCTGGCGTCCTAACCGATAGACGAATGGACCATCTATTGCGATTAAGCTAATTTGTTAATTCTTAGAGCAAGCTTAGACTTCAAGTTTGAAGCTTTGTTTTTGTGGATTACGTTTCTTTTAGCTAGTCTATCCAACATGCTGCTTACAGTTCCAAGCATCGCTACTGCTTCGTCTTTGTTAGTAAGAGCGCGTAGTTTGCGAACTGCATTACGAGTAGTCTTACCATAATAGCGATTGCGAAGGTTTCTCTTTTCAGTCTGTCTGATTCTCTTGACTGATGATTTATGATTTGCCATCTCTATGTTTAATTTTTTACGTTATTCGTAGTCCATAGGGGAATCGAACCCCTCTTTCCAGAATGAAAATCTGGCGTCC
>CAMTON010000072.1 GCA_947074105.1 uncultured Bacteroidales bacterium | reverse complement strand
AGAAGAGAATCAGGAAGCATCAGAATCTCTTTCCCGATTTTAGAACATTCATAAAATGAATAATTCCCTATATTTCTTACCTGATTTGGTAATGATATTTGTTCAAGAGAATGGCATTGATAAAATGCACTGTTTCCGATACTTTTTAGTTCTTCAGGAAAGCTTATATTTTTTAAGGTATCACAATAAGCAAATGCGTAGTCCTCAATATTTTTTACAGAGAAAGGAATACTAATTTCCATTAGTTTAGAGCAATTACTAAAAGTATAAGAATCAATAAGCCTTAACGAATTAGATAATGATACTTTTTCAAGTTCTCTGCAATTAAAGAAAGCATTATTACCTATAGACTGTACAGAATTAGGAATTATAGCCTCTTTTAATTTATAACATTCATAAAAAGCATAATTTCCTATATTCAATAATAATCCTGGAAATTCAAGTGATTCAAGATTTCTACAACTTTGAAAAGCATTATATCCTATTGATAATAGTTTCTCATTAAAATCAATTTTTTTAAGATTAATACAATACTCAAATGCATAAGCCTCAATTGTCTCTAATGATTCCGGCAGTTTTATATACTCAAGTGATTCGCAACTTTGAAATGCACCACCCATTATTTTTTTTATATTATCCCCGAGTCTAATCTCTTTAAGAGAAGTACAGTTATAAAATGTATAATCTTCAATAACTGAAATATTACAGTCTATTTCAGCACTTTGCAATTTTGAACAACCGGAGAAACATGAACTTCCTAAGTAGGTAACAGAATTAGGTACCTTAATTGTAATAAGAGATGTACATTCATAAAATGCATTATAATATATATATTCTAATCCCTCAGGCAGATTAAGATCAGATAGATTCTGACACCCGGAAAAAGCATAGTCATATATAATTTTTAATCCATTGGGAAAAACAATCTTTTCAAGTGATTTATTATTTTGAAAAGCATTATAACTTATATAACTGATGTTACCCGGCAAACTGACTCTTTCCCATGTAATATAAGCCTGATTTCCTCCAAAAGATGGCCACGTAGTAGTGTTATATTGAGCACCGCTCATATCTACAGTCCTTAGCGAATCTTTAAATTCATTACTGAAAGCAAGAGAATAGATATCGTCATAATCAAGATATCCTTTAATATCAACCTCTTTAATCTTTGATAAATTAGCCTCATCTCCGCCAACGGCATTTGTGAGAGCTGTAATTAATTGTCCATACCCGGTAGTCGTCACCGTCACTTTGCTGAAGTCATTGTTCCCTCTCAGAGCTGAGCAGCAGAACAACAAACTGAAAATCAGCATAAATCCTGATAATTTGATTTTCATCTGTAAAATTGATTTGTAAATTAAAATTAATTTATAAGTAAATACATTTAACGAAGCGCAAAACTACAATTTTTAAAATAAAATAGATTGTTTTTTATTAATTAAATATGACAACAAATTAACATTTTACTTATAGAAGTAGTTTCTCCTTTATTTATAATCAGGCATACCTGATTATTGGTCAATTTCGCGCTGTATTTTTTAAGTAAATTTTAAACAACTATTTCATTAATTCATTTAACAAATTCACCAAATAAACATTTTTATAAGTTTTCTTATTAATGAATATCAGATGAGATTTCAGAGATCATTTTTGACTATAATGTACTCTTTTGTACACTTAAAGACACTTAAGAACCATTAGAATAAATTAGCTCACTTTGTCAATTTTGAGGTTTTTATATTCGCCATATCATTTTCAGAAAAGACGTACGATGACAATATGAAAAGTGTACGGTTGCAATATCGCAACCGGTCAGTGACAATATTACAACTGTGCGGCTTTTCTGAAAATGATGACGATATATTATTAATCATTTAAAATTTCAAAATTATGGCAGTTAATTATCTTGTAATGGATTCGGGACTGAATTCTGACAGGGAAACAAATTCGAAGTATCTGAAAGTGGTAAATCAGGAAGTGTGTGATGCCGATTATATGGCGAATATTATCAGCGATCAGTGCAGCGTGACCGGTTCGGATATCGAGGCGGTGCTAACGGCGTTTCAGAGCAATTTGAAAGTATTATTCGGAAGAGGGAGCTCGGTCAGACTTTCGTCGATAGGATTGCTGAAACCTAAGTTTAAAGCGGAATTCGACAATAATGGCAACCTGATAAAAGGAAGCGAGAGGCTTTCGAAAATCGAGCTGATAATGGATAAGGATCTGCGTCGGGCAAGCAGATATTATAGTTTCGTCAATAAAGGTGAAGTGAAAATAAGAGCAAATGGCTTTGTCAGACGAAGCGGAAATGCGATAGAATATCTAAAGGCAGGAAACGATGAGATCGACAGTTCAGCTTATATGCTTATGAACAATTGTTCGAGGACTCTGGCAAATCAGGACTTTAACAGAATGATGAGTGACGGATTGCTGCGACGTCGCAGGATAGGGAAAACGATGGTGTATTCCCTTAAATAAGGTAAATTGAAATGCCTGATTATTTTTCCTCTGAATTTATACTGAAAACAAAAAAGAAAGCCTTACCGAAGCATGATTATATGCGTGGTAAGGCTTATTATATTTTTTATGATTCTTATCTCAATACTATCTTGCAGTCGTCAAGACTGTCGACAATAGCAAGACTTTCTACATGGATGTTTCTTTCACGAAGCTGACGGCCTCCGTTCTGGAATGCTTTCTCTATCACAAATCCCATCCCCTCGATCGTAGCTCCCGCTTTTGCGGCAAGATCTATCATACCAAGAGATGCATTTCCGTTGGCAAGGAAATCATCGATAAACAGGATGTGATCTGTTTCATTAAGGAAATCATTGCTTATACATACGGTATATTCTCTGTCCTTTGTAAAAGAATGGACAGTAGAGGTAAGCATATTTTCCATTGTCTTAGGCTGTTTTTTCTTTACGAATACAACCGGTAGATGTAGCAGATATCCCACCATGATAGCCGGTGCGATGCCGCTTGCTTCTATTGTAACGACTTTATTGATTGGTTTTCCTTTGAAACGTTCGACAAATTCTTTTGCGATATTAAGCATAAGGTCAGGATCCATCTGATGATTGATGAAACTGTCAACTTTCAGGATTCCTCCCGGAAAACATTTTCCGTCCTGAAGTATTCTTTGTTTTAATGCTTCCATAATTGTGTTCTGTTTTTACGGCATCAGACCGTAATGTAGATTATATTTTAAATTCTTTGATTCTTTATTATAATGTCATGCAGCTTCTTCTGCCGTTTCCTCTTCTTTCACACGGATTACAAGATTGGCGATAATAGCTGTTACTCCTCCGGTTGTGATCCCTGAGGAGAATATCCCTTTTATCGCTTCAGGAGCATTCGAAAGAATATCCGGCATCAGCTCAACACCCAACCCAAGAGAAAAACTTACGGCAAGAACAAGTGTAGCTTTACGGTCGATTTTCTGAGATGCGATAATCTTTATTCCGGCTGCCGCTACCGTTCCGAACATAAGAAGCGTTGCACCTCCGAGCACAGGATCCGGAGTCAATGAAAATATAACACCGACTGCGGGAAAAAGTCCTAAAAGAACAAGCATTCCTGCTATATAATATCCTACATGGCGGCTTGCGACACCTGTAAGCTGGATAATTCCGTTGTTCTGAGCAAAAATAGAGTTCGGAAATGAGTTGAAGACACCTGCTATCATAGAGTTGACACCGTCGGCAAGGATACCTCCTGACACTCTTTTGGTGTATTTCTCTCCTTCTATCGGTTCACCGGAAATCATTGAGTTCGCCGTTACGTCGCCTGTCGCTTCAATAGCTGTGATAAGATATACAAGGGCGATAGCTATGAACGAAGAAATATTGAAATCAAGGCCGTATTTAAACGGCACAGGCATATTGAAAAGTCCGTCGTTTGTAGATGAAAGTGAAGAGAAATCTATCATTCCGAAAAGATAAGCCGCTACGTAACCTGCAATAAGGCCGGCAACGATAGAACTCATTCGAAGGTATTTGTTTTTGCTTTTGTTGAAGAGAAGTACGCAGCAAAGCACTGTTGCGGCAACCGTAAGGTTCTGCCAGCTTCCGAAAGTACCGGCTTCCATAGCTCCGTAACCGCCTCCGCAGGCTACGATACCTACTTTAATAAGGCTAAGCCCGATAAGCATCACTACGATTCCCGATACAAGCGGAGTTATGATGTTGCGCATATATCTGAATGTATGGCTTACAATCATCTCCACGGGAGCAGCGGCAATACAAGTGCCGAATATAAGCGGCAGACCGCCCGAAAGTCCGGCCGTGATGATAGGACCGATAAATGAAAAACTTGTACCCTGAATACAAAGCAGTCCGGCTCCTACCGGGCCGACACGGCGACACTGAATGAATGTTGATATACCGGAAATGAAAAGTGCCATAGACACAAGATATCCGGTATCCTTCAAAGGAAGCTGAAGAGCACTGCCGATTATCAGCGGCGGAGTGATGATGGCAACGAAGATTGCCAGAAGATGCTGCAGAGCAGCGAAAAAAGAGTCTTTGAATGGTGGTACGTCATCGATGTGATATACCAGGTCTGCCGTACGGATCTTTTCAACTGAATGTTCCGCTACGTCTGTCAGTGTTTTTTCAACAGAATTCATAGTGTCGTTAAATAAAATAAGCGCCTGTGATCTGAAAACTTTATTCCCGCTTTCAGATTCGTAATTATAAAATTTCGGCAAAATTAGCCGATTATTCAATACCTTACTAATTATACAGATGTTATTAACGAAGTTTGAGTTTAAAAGGAATATGTCTTAAGAAATTAAAATTTAAATGGCATGATAATATAAAAAAAAGCGGAAATGAATAAGATTGTCTCATTATTCATTTCCGCTTTTTTTATATTATAACATTAATGTTTCAGAAAGTAAGGGTATATCAATGTCGGAGAAATAAGCATTACCGCTACAGTGACATATAATACAAAAAGTGTCAGTTTGGGAAGATCTCCTTTATACGGACAGTCCGGATCAGTGATTCCGAATTTTGGCCCGTAGTTTTTGCGAAGAAATTCATAGACCCAGAACATAAGGAAAGCGACAATAACTCCTACCATACCTCCCGCAAGTATGTCTCCCGGAAAGTGAACACCCAAATATATTCTGGAATATGATGTTACCGCAGCCCATATCAGAAAGGAAACTGTATATATCGGGCGTCGAATCACAAGTGATGTAAAGACGGCAAAACCGAAACTGTTGGCTGCATGGCTTGATACGAAACCATATCGGCCGCCACGATAATCATTTACTATCGTTACAAAATCAAATAGATCCTCCTGCCTTGACGGTCGTAATCTTTCGAAGTAGGGTTTAAAGAAAGTACTGCTTATCTGATCGCATAATACAATGACCATAACGATGGTAAGAAGAAAGAAAAGTCCCTCTTTCCAGCCTTTTCTGAATATGTAATATAAAAAACTTAACAGAAGCGGCATCCATATAAAGCGACCCGTGTATATCCACATCACTTTATCCCAGTAAGGATCTCCGTTTCCGTTAAGGGTGATAAGCATTATCTTATCTATCTTATCAAGATATTCTATCATAAATTAAATTTTTTCGAGTCCCGAAGTCTGCATCCAGCCGATATTACCGTCAGCAATCTCTATTTCAGACCATTGACCAAGTGTTTCTCTGATTTTCACTTTTGTTCCTTCGTGGATTACGAAAAGTTCTGTTCCGCTTTCCGCCGGTGAGCTTTTAACCGTTACCGATGGCGTGAAAACTATGGCGTAATGCTGGCTCAGAAGATTATGCTTCTGCGTAGAGGAAGCAAAATTAGAGAATATACATACCGCAAGAAGGAAGATAGCTCCGAAAAATCCTGTTTTCTTAAGCCAAATCTTGTTTGAGAAAAAGAAAACAAAGATAAGAGCAAGTGAAAAGATGAAAGCAGCTACCGCAAGAATAGCCCATGCATTTGACACCATAAGATTTACAATGCCATAGTAAAATTCTACAAGGAAAAATCGGTCAACAGAATCAATCTTATCTACGATATGTTGTTGAGCTATCTGAAGGTTGAATTTCGCATCTGTGAAATTCGGATTGATTTTCAAAGCTTTTTCATAATTCAGAATTGCCTGAGGATATTTTCTGTCTTTGAAATATGAATTACCTAAATTATAATATAGCACATCTGAAAACCCTTCGTCATGAAGGGTATTTTCAAATTGCGCGATAGCTTCTTTATAGTCTCCTTTGTTGTATGCTTCTTCCGCAAGACCTGTTGATACGCTTTGAGCGAAAATCGCAGAAGAGAAAACCAGGGATATTATTAAAACTAAAAGATGTTTCATAAAACCGTTTATTTATCTTTTTGTTAGTCTGTCAATTTAGTATTATCTCTTTATTTTTTAATCGCGTTTTCCATTTTACCGATTGCCGCGATAGTATCGTTGTATGTCTTATCCATAGAATCGCCAGCCTGGGCAGGTGCATATCTTGCGAATTCACATTCTTCGATAATATTGATAAAGTTAGATACAAGTTCATGATCAACTCCGAGCTGAGATAATTTCTCTTCGATATTGCCTTTTGTAAGCTGTGAAGTAGGAATATTAAGTTTATCACTCAGATAACCCCAGATAGCTTTAAGCATCTCCTCGTGGAACTCTGTTCTTTTCTGCTCTTTAAGATATTTGCCTGCAAGTTTCAGACGCTTAAGCGCAACTTTGTTGGCATTCTTATTCTTAAGTCGTACCACATTTGCATTCTCTTTTATCTGTTTGCGGTATATTACAAAGAATATTAATGCAAGAACAAAAGGAACAAGGTAATACAGCCAGTAGCTGACAGTTCCGAAATAGAAGATATATTCTCTTCTGAGATTATAGTTTCCGGTTTTGATAAAGCGGATATCCGAACCCAGGAATTTGACATTCTCCTTATTAGTATTAGAGAAGTTTGCCATATTTGTCGCCGATTCAGGTATAGCAGATTTTTCTACTGTTATCTCATAAGGCTGAGTAGAAAGAGTCTTATATGATTTTGTCTTAAGATCGAAGTAGGAAAACTCGATGGCAGGTATAGTATAGTCGCCGCCATAACGCGGAATCATAGTATATTCAATCGTTTTAGAGCCTGTGACACCGGATGCGGTTGTCTTGATATTCAAGTCTATCTTTGGATCGAAAACTTCAAAATCGGCAGGAGTTTTAAGTTCCGGATCCTTGATATAACGAAGATTTCCGTTTCCGCTTATTGTAAGTTTAAGAGTTAAAGCCTCATTTGCTTTTAATTCTTTTGTGCTAAGTGATGAGGATATCTTGAAATCACCAATACCACCGTAGAAAGAAGCAGGTTTTCCGAAAGGAAGAGCTTCTACGTTGACAGTATATTTTGAAGAAGTAACAGATTTTTCCACCTGCTGGTAGTTATCGAAGAAGTCATCGAAAATACTTCTCATCTGACGCTGAGTGCGGACAGGAACAGAAAGCACCATAGTGGTCGGTGCAACTTCTATTTTACCCGGACGCTGAGGGAAAAGAAGATATTGTTTAAGAACGACAGCATAGTAGTTTTTTCCGTTGACATGTTCAAGCTCATAACTTTTATTATCCGCAAGATCGATTTCCTGTACCGTGAAACCATCAAATGCAGGAGCTTTGAAATCAACAATCTGGGTTCTTGGATTTGTTGTAAGAAGTTTTATTGTTGCAAGAACAGGTTCTCCTTCATAAACACTGGTTTTCGAAAGAGTCATCTGACATAAAAGATCTTTTGCTCCTATTCCGGAAGATTCCTCAGAAACCGAACTCTGTGTATTACCGGAATTCTGAGATTGATCTTTTGGCAAAACTTTTATAGAAAGTGAATTTGAAGAATACTGACGTCCGTTGACTTTTACTGTAGCCGGAGAAACTGATGCTGTCCCCTCCTCTTTTGCCACTACGACATAAGTGAATGTTTTAGATGTCTCACTTGTACTTTTGCCGTTAATAATTGAGTAACTGGAACTGGTGGAAGTAGTAGGTCCCATCAGAATATCAAGACCTACAATATCGCCTGCCCTGAATTCCTTACCATCGCCGTTGACTTTAAATTCTATTCTGAACTGCTGACCTAAGACTACAGATGCCGGAGCAGTAGCCTTAAAAGAAACATTGTCAGCAAAAGCCGTTATGGTAATGAAAAAAAGAAGTAATATAGAGTAATAACGTTTCATACTTTAGAAATATATACTATCATATTTTAATAACCGCCCGGAGAAACATTGTATTACTCCGGCCGGTTTATATTAAATGCAGACAAAAGTAATTAAAATTTACCAGTCTTTGTCTGTTTTACGTTGCTTCATCTGTTGCATCTTAGCCTTTTGAACCTTTTCCTGGACATCTTTCTCGTCCTGTTCAAGGGCATTCAGAATCTGTTCTGCCATTTCCTGTGAAATCTGATCAGAACCCTGCTGCTGTTCCTGTTGCTGCTGTTGATCCTGGTTCTGGTCCTGGTTTTGCTGATCCTGATTCTGTTGATCCTGCTGGTCTTTATCTTTCTGGTCCTGCTGGTCTTTCTTATCCTGATCCTGCTGATCTTTATTCTGGTCCTGATCCTGCTTATCCTCTTTCTGCTCCTCTTTTTTCTCTTCCTCTTCTTTTTTCATTTTCTGAGCATAAGCGAGATTGTATTTAGTTTCAAAATCAGAAGGATTAATTCTTAATGACTGTTTGTAGGCTTCAATAGCTTTTTCATAGTTACCGACACCCATAAGAGCATTACCGATATTATGAAGAGCTTCGCTGACAACCTGCTCTTCAGCGGCATTCTGGGCAGCATTGCTATATTGCTTAAGAGCATCTTCATATTTTTCCTGTCGGAAAAGAGCATTACCCAGATTGAAAGCAGCGTCAACTGAATTCGGATTGACCTCAAGACTCTTTCTGTAGTCTATTTCTGCTTCAGTATATTTATCCTGTCCGTACTGTTTATTACCTTTTCTTATATTATCTCTCTCCGCTTTCTGAGAAAAGCCGGAAAAAGAAAATAATGAAAGGAATGTAACAGCAAGAACATATTTTATTTTAAACATATTTTTCATAGAGTATGTCTTATTTTTCAAAGATTTTTATTTTGCTCAACACATTGTTTTTTCTGTCAAGAATAAATATGTTAATCACAAGGATGATAAGCGCAGCCCAGATAAACCACTGATATTTCTCATCATAATCAGAATATACCCTTGATTCAAGCTCTGTCTTATTCATATTGTTTACAGCATCAATGATTGCTTTCTGAGCTCCATTGGTATTGTCTGCGCGAACATATATACCTTCGCCGGCAGCCGCAATCTCCTGAGCCATTTCTTCATTAAGTTTTGTAACCACTACATTTCCGCTTTTGTCTTTTCTGAAGGAATTCTGGCGTCCGCTGTCATCAGGAACAGGCGCACCCTGTGCAGAACCGACTCCTATAACATTTACTTTTATTCCTTTTGCAAGAGCATTTTTAGCAGCTTCAGGAGCGTTACCCTCATGATTCTCTCCGTCAGTAATGACAACAATGGCTTTTTCACTTGCCTCATTAGGAGTAAATGATCTTACTGCAAGATTTATCGCATCTCCGATTGCCGTACCCTGAGAAGAAACCATTTTCGGATTGATTGACGAAAGAAACATTTTAGCGGAAACATAATCATTTGTTATGGGAAGCTGAGTGAAAGCATCTCCCGCAAAAACGATGAGTCCGACTTTATCATCTTTCATCTGATCGACAAGACGGCTTAAGATCTGTTTTGATTTCTCAAGACGGTTTGGTGCAATATCTTTTGCAAGCATTGAGTTAGAAACGTCAAGACATATCATAACTTCAACACCTTTCTTTTTTACTGTTTCAAGCTTGGAGCCGAACTGCGGGCCGGCTAAAGCAAATATCATACATATAAGAGCAAGTATCTGAAGGTAAAACTTAAGTTTCAGTTTTCCTGTCGCAACACCGGGCATAAGATTATTTATAATCTCGGGATTTCCGTATTGCTTTAGCAGACGACGACGTCTTATTCGTGTATATATGTAGAAAATAACCATTGGCGGAACAACTGCCAAAAGCCATAATAAATGTGGATGGGCGAATCTGAACATATTCGTAATGCTTTTATTAAGGGATAGTTCTCAAAAGAGTATTTCTTATCACGATAAAAAGTAGAAGACAAAGGAACGCTGCAAGTGCGAAAGGAAGATATTCTTCCTGCTTTTTGCTGTATTCACGGGTGCTGATCTTTGTTTTCTCCATTTCATCGATCTCATCGAATATTCCTTTAAGTTTATTCTTATCTGTTGCTCTGAAGTATTTTCCTCCGGTAGTTACAGCAATATCGGTAAGAGTATTTTCGTCAATATCAACTTTCATATCCTGATAAACGACAGTTCCGTAAGGAGTCATAGCAGGATAAGGAGCAGTACCTATAGTTCCTACACCGATAGTATATACCCGGACACCGAATGTTTTGGCAATTTCTGCGGCAGTTGAAGGCATGACATCTCCGGCATTATTAGTCCCGTCAGTCAACAGAATAATAACTTTCGATTTTGCCGCACCGTCTTTTATTCGGTTGACAGCTGTTGCCAGACCGTTACCGATAGCTGTTGCATTACCGTCAATTAATTCGGTATTGACATCTTTAAGAAGATTTGAAAGGACTGCATGATCGGTAGTCATAGGACACATAGTGTAACTTTCCTTAGCGAAAATCACAAGTCCGATATTATCATTTGGACGTCCGTTGATAAACTGTGCTGCAACATCTTTAGCTGCCTCAACACGGTTTGGTTTGAAGTCTGCAGCAAGCATAGAACCTGACACATCGACAGAAAGTACAATATCGATACCTTCCGTATCGCTTTTACTCCATCTGTCAGTAGTCTGAGGTCTTGCAAGAGCGAATATCATCAGAGACATAGAAACCAGTAAGATTGCGAAATTAACGTGTCGGAGCCAGGACTTATAACTTTGTCCTATTTTGAAGAACACCTTTGTTGCCGGCACCTTTATCGTTGCCTGATCATTTTTCTGTCTCCATATATACCAGCCAATAATTGGTATGAATATCAGGAAAAGAAAAAAATATGATGGATTAGCAAATATCATTTTTAGTGTAATTATTTCAGATTAATCAATATGAGGATTATCTCTTTGGCATATATTTATCATGATCGGAATCAGAATCTTTATCCTCAGATAAATTTTCCTGTTTAGAATCCGCTTCAGAAATCTGACCTTCAGCATTTTCTGTTTCCGCTGTATTTTCTTCCACCTTTTTCTCCTCTGTATTATTGACAAATGATTCTGCAATTATTATACTCGATTCATTTTCAGCATATCCCGGTCTTAATTTTGCAAATTTCACAAAATCGGAAGTCTGCATAAGATCCTTAAGCGATAATAATACCGATTTATCAATATCCAGACTCTTAAGAGAATTGATAATCTCAGCAGAAGTCATTTCCATCGCATTGATAGTATATCTTCTTTCAATATAAATACGCAGAATATCAGTAAGTCCGGAATAATATTCCTTCTCCATACCTTTCTGCCATAATTGTTTTTCGTTTAATACCTCAAGAGATTTCCTTGCCGCATCTGCAGCCGGAATCAATAATTCCTCAGGAATAAATTCAGGATTATCTTTTCTTTTCTTCCATCTTTTATAAAAAAGAATTCCGAATACAATGAGAGTCAAAACAAGGAGAACTATGAATACAATCCAGAAATAATCCATAAAAACAAAAGGAGGTTTCTTTATGTCTTTTATATCACATAGCTCTTTGCTTTCAAGATCCACTTCAAATGTCTGCACATTAAGAGCAAGCGCATTTGTATATATTGTATCCTCTCCTGCTATATATTTAAAAGGAGGAATATAATACAATGCAGAATCAAAAGATGTAATCAAAAGATCCTGTTTTATATTTATTCTGTCATCCGACAATATTGTTGTATCAGGAAATCCTATTTTCAGAATCTCTACTCCTTTTACTATAGTATCGGTAAAAAGAGGCGGATAAACAACCTGTCCTCTATCCTGAGTTACATCAAGATGAATAACAGTCTGATCTCCGATTACGATATTTGTCGAATCCATTTTTGCCGATACCTGAACATTCTGAGCAAAAGCACCGGATGTAAGGCATACGACAAGTAAAAACAAAGCACTTAAAATCCTTTTTTTCATTTTATTAATTTCCTCTTTTCTTAAACAGAGACAATAATGCCGGAACAAAATCCTCATCTGTCGCTATTGAGACTGTATCAGTACGACTTTTATTAAATATCTTAGTTATATTTTCCTGATTAGTATTCCACCACTTAGAATATTCATTTCTTACTTTTTTAGAGAAAGTATCAATCCATATCTCCTGCCCAGTTTCTGCATCCTGCATTTTCATAAGGCCTACCGGAGGAAGTTCCTTTTCTCTTTTATCGTAAACCTGAAGAGCGACTATATCATGTTTTTTATTTGCTATAGTCAGTGAGTTTTCAAAATCCCCGCAATCTACGAAGTCAGAAATAAGAAATGCAGTACAGCGTTTCTTCTGCGCATTGGTTATATAATCTATCACTTTCTTTACATCAGTTCCTTTCTGAGAAGGTTTAAAATTTATCAGTTCACTGATGATAGCAAGCACATGTCGTTTACCTTTCTGTGGCGGAATATATTTTTCAATTTTATCAGAGAAAAATATAACCCCGATCTTATCATTATTTTGTATTGCCGAAAAAGCAAGTGTTGCGGCAATCTCTGTTATCATTTCCTGTTTTGTTTTTGATATTGTTCCGAATTCACGGCTACCTGAAACATCTATCAGCAACATAACCGTCATTTCCCTTTCCTCTTCAAAAATTTTGATATGAGGAGATCCCTGACGAGCTGTCACGTTCCAGTCAATATCTCTTATATCATCACCAAACTGGTATTCTCTCACTTCAGAGAAAGCCATCCCGCGACCTTTAAAAGCAGAATGATATTGTCCGGCAAAAAGATTTTTAGAGAGACCTCTTGTCTTTATTTCAATCTGACGAACCTTCTTTAATAATTCACTGGTCTCCATAATTTTCATAATTATAAATTAAACTCCTTTGAAATCTTTTATTGATTTCTTTTCCTTTCTTTCATTTATCCTTCTTTCTGTGATATTAACTGAAAAACATTGATTTAAAATTACAGTTATCTCAACTTAGTTTTTTCTCACATTAACATCCGGAATCGTGGTAAATAAAAAAATTAAGAATAAATCTCAAATCTGCGATTATGCAGATTTGAGTTATAAAAATGAAATAATTATTATGGCACCTCTACTTTATTAAGGATTTCGCTTACAATCTCTTCTGAAGTAATATTATTAGCTTCAGCCTCATAGCTTAATCCGATACGGTGACGCATTACGTCATGACAAATTGCTCTGACATCCTCAGGAATAACATAACCTCTTCTTTTAAGGAAAGCATAAGCACGCGCTGCAAGAGCAAGATTAATAGATGCACGCGGAGATGCTCCGTATGAAATCATTCCTTTAAGATCTGACATATTGCTCAGTTCAGGAAAACGTGTTGCAAATACGATATCTACGATATAACGTTCAATCTTTTCATCTATATACACCTGCTCCACCACTTTACGGGCATCCATAATTTCCTGTGTCGTAAGGATAGGTTTAAGATCCGGTTTTACACCTGAGATATTCTGACGTATGATTAATTTTTCTTCTTCTTTTTTAGGATAATCAATCTTCACCTTTAACATAAAACGGTCACACTGTGCTTCAGGCAACGGATATGTACCTTCCTGTTCTATAGGATTCTGTGTTGCCATTACAAGGAAAGGAGCATCAAGCATATATGTTTTATCTCCGATTGTAACCTGTCGTTCCTGCATTGCTTCAAGAAGTGCAGACTGAACTTTTGCAGGAGCACGGTTAATCTCATCCGCAAGTACGAAGTTGGCAAAAATAGGACCTTTTTTTACTGAAAATTCTTCAGATCTCTGAGAATAAACCATTGTTCCCACAACATCGGCAGGAAGAAGGTCGGGAGTAAACTGAATACGGTTATATTTAGCGTCGATCAAAGATGCAAGAGATTTGATGGCTAGGGTTTTAGCAAGACCCGGCACACCTTCAAGCAGAATATGACCATTTGAAAGCAATCCGATTAGAAGTGATTCCACAAGGTGTTTCTGACCAACTATTACCTGATCCATTCCCTGTGTTAGCATATTAACAAAAGAACTTTTGCTTTCAATTAGTTCATTTAACTGTCTGATATCAACTGACTGATCCATATTATTATTTTTTATTTATTAATTTTTCTTTGTTTTATATTTTCTATCGTACACAAATCATTTATACTCTGATTATGCTACACAAAAATATAATTTATAAATATAGAAGAGAGCCCCCATCCTTTAAAAGATGTAAATAAATATTTAAAAAAAATTAAGTAGTTTGCTTTACATAGTACCGTAACATAACAAAATTCTAATCATTGCTTTATACAATCATATATAAGCATATAAGCCACATCCGAGATAAAATCATTCATAAGAATATCTCATACGTATATAAAACTATAAAAGAAGGGTCGGAAAAGACATTTAAAATCAATGCCTGTTCCGACCCTTATATTAGTTAAAAAATATATACTATTATATAATCCTATTAAACATATGCATTCAATATGATTAACTATTCTGCGGTCTCCATAACAGGAACCTCAACATCAACTTCCTTATTTCTTGTCATATAACTACCAAAGACTAAAGCAAGTGAAGAACATGGGAAAGCAAACAAAATAGGATCAATAAGATAAACAGGATATGATTCAAAAAGAATATCTCTTCCGAAAAGCATACGACAAATCCCTAGGGGAGCTGCTTCAGCTTTGTGAATAAACAGATAAATAAGGATTGTGACAACCAATCCGGTCGTCATACTATACATCACACCTTTCGTAGTAGTTTTCTTCCAGTACAGAGCACCGAAATAGGAAGGAAGAAAAGTTGACGCACAAATCCCCATAAATATAGCAGTACCACGTGCTATTATATTATTAGGCAAAAGATAACATATAATATAACTTATAAGTATAGATACAAGAATACCCAGACGAATCACCGTTGTAGACTGACTCGCATTCTTTTTTGCAATTGTCCCATAAATATCCATTCCGGCAGCTGCCCCCATTGTATGAAACTGAGAACTCATAGTCGACATGCTTGCAGAAAGAATACAAAGCATAAAAAGAGCGGAAAACCATGCAGGCATTGACTTATCTATAAAATAAGGTATTATCTTATCAATATCTGAAACTACCTCCGTGGCAATCAGACCTTCCGTTTTCATAAAAAACAAGTTTGACAAAGCTCCGGCATGATATATCGCTCCTACTGTGACGATCAGAAATACAGACCCAACCATAACTCCTCTGTTAAGCTCCTTTGTACTTCCTACCGTCATAAAACGGACTACTAGCTGAGGCTGAGCCAGGCATCCTATCCCTACTCCCATAATCAGCGAAGTTATAAGCGTATACCATTGAGGAGAACCGGTAACTGGCATAGAAGTCCATCCCTGATGGCCTAATTCTTTAAATTTATCAGGAACAGCCGTTCCAAGCTCGGAAAGCAATCTGTTTGATTCTACAAAGCCTGTTCCCAAAACAGAATATAGTCTGAAAAGCAAAAATGCCATGCATGCAAACATTATTCCCGCCTGTAAAGCATCTGTATACATAACACCTTTCATTCCTCCCGCACTTACATAAGCTGCAATAACAAGAGTAAACATCAGAAGGGCAATATTAAAATCTATTTTAAAAATCCGCTCTATAAAAACTGCGCCTCCTTTCATAACAACGGCTGCATAAAGAGGCATCCCCAGAAATATTACGACAGCAGCCAAAACTCTTATTTTATCAGATTTAAAATGGGCACCAAGAAGCTGAGGAAATGTAGAGGCATTATATTTAGCACCAAGACGTCTTGTCGGGCCTCCGAAGACAATAAAAGCAATTATTACTCCTACAAACATATTAAGCAGACACAACCACTGCAACCCCATGCCGTAAGCCGCGGCCATTCCTCCGAAACCTACAATCGCAGAAGCCGATATAAATGTAGCACCATAAGAAAGTGCCATAATTACAGGATGCATCTGGCGTCCTCCAACAAGATAATCACTTGCTGAATTAGTCTTTTTATACCCTATGTATCCCAGAAAAGCGAGAGAACATAAATAAAGAATAACAATAAATCCTAACTGAAATGTATCCATAATCTTATTCTTTAATTTTATTATCTACACCTTTTTTGTTATTCACTAAATCTTCTTTATCAGATTCATAATCTCTGTTCCATCTTGTCACACCCCAGTACACAGAAAAAACAAGACATACAACAGCCAGAAGGTAAGCCATCCAGATTCCCGGATCATCAATGCCAAACATAATATTTCGATTTAAAAGTTCTGAAAATAAAAAAAGCTGAAACAAGTTATTACAAACTCATTTCAGCTTAGACAAAGTTGCGGAAGCTGGACTCGAACCAACGACCTTCGGGTTATGAGCCCGACGAG
>CAMTON010000071.1 GCA_947074105.1 uncultured Bacteroidales bacterium | reverse complement strand
CGGTAAGATCTCTACTGTTATAAATCAAACGTTTCTCCAATCCGAATATTTTCACAAGAGAAAAAAATCTTGATCCGCCCCTGTTTTTGTTAACAATAGCTATAAACGGTTTGTTAAACAATATAGAACACACTGTTCCATGGAAAGAATCAGTAAGGATAAAGTTGGCATTGTAAAATTTGCTCAACCAGGTCTCTACAGATGGAAAAACATAATCTTTTACATTATATTTCCTTATATATTTCGAATGATGTTTAGGCATCGCCGTATCTGTGAAAAGAGAAAATTTTTCTGCGATTCTTTTTTCTACAATATGCTTATCTTCCGTTTTATCAAGGACATAACATAAAAGATATGGATCCTTTATAACCTGATCTTGATCAAGAAAAGACTTATAATCTTCTTTCGAAAGCAGAAGCGTAGGATCGAGAACCCTTGATGCTTCTATATTAAGATTATCATGGCATAGTCCCACTCCCGACTCTTCTCTTACAGATATTTTATCAAATCTCCGGATAAGATCCCGGCAACGTTTAGTCTCATCTTCAGTGAATTCCCATTCATCGACTCCGAATGATGCGGCATACGATATTTTCTTTGATGAGTTTTTCGCAAAATCAAGGAAATAATTATATAATCCGTTTGCAAATTTAGGTCTCCAAACCTGATCACTGCCTACTATATATGCATCATAATCATAACTTTTCAGCATATCTGCGTCAGGACCATATATAGGAAGAGTTGTTTCAATATGTTTACGGACAAATTCCGACATATATTGAGAAATGACACGGTAATCCTTTTCAGAAGGAGTAAACTCTCCTTTACCCAGAAGTATCTTTAATCTGTTTTTGACAGAAAATTTCACCTTTTCGAAATTGTTCTTTTTAACAGGACGGCGGTCTTCAGTTTTAACATCATGACCTAATTCTTTAAGTACTTTCTGCAAAGCATAAGCCTGCAGAAGTCCACCATAATTAGTATGTAAATATTGAGTTAAAACTAAAATCTTCATAATATATTCTTTATTATTTTTATCTATATCAAACTGTATAGAAAGTTAAATATTTTTGTACAAGAACTTCTTTCTTATAATTGTCTTCATAAAAGGAAGTTTCTGTCTTTTCGTTGTAGTTTATTTCCCTCAGTTTTTTGGAAAGTGCCTCTGTATTTCCGGATTTGAAAAATAAAGCGTCTACATCGGTATTATCTTTAAAAAACTGATGATCGGATACAATAAGTTTTTTATTAAAAAAATATGCTATTGATAATACTCCGCTCATTGTTACGCTTCTGTAAGGATAAACAACAACCGATGCCTTTGAAAATAGAGATTTTACTTCAGTATCTTTTATGAACCTGTTAATTCTGTAAACCGACATCACTTTGTCAGTTTCAAAATAATCTAAACCTTTTCCTGCAACTACAAGTTTATTTTTTATTCCAGACTTCAGAAAAGCATCATATAGGATGTCAACTCCTTTATATTTATCCACATTCCCGAAAAAAAGAATATAATCATTTATATCTTTCAGTTCCGGTACTTCATCTTCTCCGCTGGCTATGCTATTATTGATAAGAGTCGGAAACGGTGTAAGTTCAATATTTTTTTTTGGATACATCTTCTTCAACGTGTCATATTGACAACGGGAAGAAGTCGTAAGGTTAGTTTTCTGACAGATATGAAATCTGATGCATCTGTTTATATATTTACGTATGAATTCAGATTTCAGAGTTGTATACTCATGCTCATGAGGCATAAGGTCATGAACCGTATAAAATATTTTAATTTTTTTTCTTGGGAAGAAAAAATCATATAATGCAAGAGAATATTCTATTGAGAGATAATGAACCAATTCTATTTTTTCTTCTTTTATTATTCGTGATATGGATTTTATTATTTCTACAGGATAGAATTTATAAAACATATTCTTTATAGAAGATTGAGGATATTCTATAAAAACAGATTTATTATATATATCTGAATTAAGATTTTCCTTATAAAATCTGTTATCCTTAGCAGCGAAGACTCCGTACACGTCAATTTCGCCCGAATCATTCAGTGAATTTACAACGGAAACGATAAAAGGAAGCATGCCTGATCCGTATTCTGTCGCGACTATAAGTAGTTTCATAATTTAAACTTTGAATTTTATACAATGACGAACCTTACATCTGGAATGCTTAGGTGATTCTTGTTAAAAGTGATTTATAAATATCCGCTACTTTTTCCGCAATACCGCCCCAGTTATAATTTTCCATATTATAATTAACCTTATGTGGTTCGGAAGACAGGTTATATTTTATCTTGTTTTTCATATCTTCAATATCCCCTAATCTGAAATAACAGTTTGCAGATAAACCGACTTCCACATTCGGTTTTATATCGCTTGCCAGAACCGGCAAAGAATAACTCATTGCTTCAAGAAGAGAGATCGGAAGACCTTCATGAGATGATGGAAGCACAAATAGAGAAGCATTGTTAAGCAAAGTCGCTAGTTTATCTCCTTTTATAAATCCGGGTAAAACGACATTATTTTGTCTTGCTATATTTTTTAATTCTTTTGAATATTCATCTTCAATATTGGAATCCCCCGCAATTACAAGTCTGAGGTTTTCATCTTGCATTTCCGAATATGCCTTTATCAGATGATGAAAGTTTTTTTCGGGAACAAATCTTCCAAGAGCCAGAATATAACTATCTTTCTTTATTCCGAGTTTCTCCATATAATCAGCAAGAGAAACATCAGAAGCTATCGGAACACCATTATATATCAGCTTCGTATTGCTTCTGTTGTATTTCTTTTTCAGAACATCCTTAATAACATCAGAAATAACAATGACCTCATCCGCATATCTGACAGCAAATCGTTCCCCCGTTCTAAGAGCAAATTTTGCAAGTTTTCCCCATTTCTCACGATCATAATCAAAACCATGATGAGTAAATACGACTTTAAGTCCAAGCAGTTTTGCAAAAGGAACCATTATGGCAGGACCGATTGCATGAATATGTATAATATCAGCTTTTATTCTGAATTTGGCTGCTATTATTGCCCTGAATGTATGAATTATAGCTTCAAGAGATTTTATCTTAGGCGATTTTATATCATATAGTTTTACTCCTTTATACTCGGTCAGGTTATCGTTCACATATTCACTTCTGCGAATTACTGTTATATCGAATTTCCCTGTTTTGTATAATAAAGGATACAATTCCTCACAATGAGTTTCTATTCCTCCAAGAATCGAAGGAATACCTCTTGTTCCGGTTACGGCTATTATGTTCTTTCCATTCTTCATTTAAAATTTTTCTCTTAAATCACCTTGTTTCGGATCCTGTCCTACATCATACCATTTTTTATCTAAACAGGCATCAAGACCTCTTATTGACCTGATTTTATTTTTTATCACCCATTTTACCGGATGTTTTATATAACTTTTCTTTTTCATAACCGGTGCAGCGGTACCGACCATCCAACAGTTTTTAGGACATTTCCTTACCATTTCTCTTACTTTATTAGCTTGTTCTCCAAACCATATAGTATTAAAATCGCCGGTTTCACGAATATTACCCATGGATTCTTTCCAGTATCTTTTTTCAAGACCGTTGCAGGGATATATGTTTCCTGAAGGATCAACAAAGAAATTAACCATTCCGGCCTCACACGGAAGCATACGTCTGTTTCCCTCAATATAGTTTATAAGTCCCATATTGAAAAATGCACGGAACCAGGATTTAGGACTGTTCTCCTTAAGCTGCATATTTATCAGCTCTTCAAAATTTGAACATACCTCCTCTTTATTTGATATCGAATTGTCGTCTTTATGAAAATAATATGAATTATGAAATGCTGCAGTTGCAAATTCCATATTAAGGGATTTCGAAAGTCTGTATAAAGACAACATATCTGAAGAGTTATTATTTGAAACCGTACATCCGAAACCTATATCTTTTAACCCCATTTCTTTAAGTTTTAACAACGTTCTCAAACCTTTGTCAAAACCTCCTTCTTTACCTCTCAATTCATCATTCTTGCATGAAAGCCCTTCAATGCTTATTCGTATACCTATATTCGGAAATTTCTCAGCAAGTTTTATTATTCTGTCTTCAAACCATCCGGAAGTAGAAATCACGACTCTCGGAGATTTTGTGAAGCAAACCCTCACGATATCTTCAAGATCCTCTCTTATAAAAGGTTCTCCACCGGTAAGATTAATAAATTTAACGTCAGGAAGCATTTTTATCTCTTCCGGAGTTATTTCTGAAGATTTTTGAGTGGGATTTTTCCAGATATTGCACATCTTACATTCCATAGGACATCTATAGGTTGTAATTATACACATATCTGTAGGCATTGAAACTGGGGTCATATCTCTTAGTTGTAAATTTTCATTAATTCTTCGTAATATCTCTCTTTATTATATAAGGAATAGGCATTTTCGGCAATCTTTCCGTTATTATATTCAGTAGAAAACATCAGATTGATTTTTGATTTAAGACTATCCTTATTACCTGATTCGAACAGACAGCCGTTATCATCGTTTATAAGTTCCGGTATTCCTCCTATTTCGGCTCCTAGCAATGGCGTTCCAAGCAATAAAGATTCTATACCTGATAGGGGATTGTTTTCATACCATTCTGACGGCATGACAACAAATTTACTATTTTTAATATAATTATTTAAATTTTCTTTATTTAAATGTCCTAAAAATTTAATATTGTTATTTTTTCTATATTTTTCTTTCAATTCATATTCCAAAGGACCGCTTCCTGCAATATATAATGTGTAATCCAGATCCTTTGCTGTTTCAAGAAGTGTAATCATACCTTTTTCATAAGACAATCTTCCCACATACAGATAATAATCATTTTTTCTTGAGATTTCACCATCAATAATCTTTTCATTACTGAAGTTAGGCAGAACTTTTAATTTTGAAGAATGATATCCTCCCTGCATCATTTTTTCACTCAGAAATCTGCTTGGACATATAAACATATCTACATTCCTCTGAATGCGTTCTCTGTTCCAGAATTCAGATTCAATATATGCTATCACACTCGCCAATATACTTCCTTTCATACACTTTGTTTTTACAACATTAAACTTGTCATTAAAACAAAGTTCACATGGTCTGTCATCTCTCAGACAGCAGTATGAAGGACATATCAGTTTATAGTCATGAAGGGTCCATATAAGTCTTATATTATTTTCTTTCGCTATCTCTGCAAGAACCGGAGAAAGATATGAATGAATATTATTAAGATGTACTACGTCAGGTTTAAAATCCTTTATCAGTTTTCTGAATTTTGATTTTACTTCCGGACATGACAATATACGTCTGAATGCATTTATCTTTCCTTTGATACCACCTTCCGAGAAGGATACTTTTGAAGGAAAATAAGCTGCGTATTCATTATCGATATTTTCAGGAAAATCCATTGCGAAAACAGCGACATCATGACCCTTACTTTTAAGTAATTCTTCAAGGTTAATGCAATATATGCAGTCTCCTCCGCGATAATAATAAAACTTATTTGATATAATGATCCTCATGATAAAGCTGTTTGTTTTGTTAATCAGAATAATTCATCTCCTCTCATAATATCTGCTGTAAATTTTTTCTCACTCTTATTATCAGATCCGGTAAGTAAATTAAAACATAATCCTAATAATATCATCATAAAAAATCCTCTGTTCTGAGAAAATGTAGCATCCGAAGTCGATTCTATAAGAAAGAATAGCAATATAAGATATGCGATTCGGGAAATATTAGAATTCGGATAATTAAGAGAATTCTTTTTTATCGTCTTAAATACCCAGTAAAAAAATACGATATAAAGCACAAGACCGAATACTCCCAACTGCGCAATCGAAGGATAGAATGTATCCGCGATGAATGCATTGAAGTCCTCACTAATACCCCAGAAATTTTCGATATCATATTCGGAATATGTCTTGGAATAATAGACACCGGAGAAGAAAGTCGCAAAGCTTGCCAATCCTGTTCCAAAAGGGAAATAATCTTTATATATCGATCCTGAAACAATATAAAGAATCGGTCTGGCAAAAGTTTCTTCCGCTTCAAAAGCTCCCTGAATAAAATAGAAATTGATTTTTTCCCACGATACATACAGCATTCCCGCCAATATAATCCCCATCAGAATCATATTCTTAAGCGATAAGGTGAATCTGTAATTTTTCAGATCAGCATAAAGAATAACGCAAAAAAGAAAATAAAATCCGTAAAACTTGGTACGTGTCGAAAACAATCCTATTCCTACCATCAAGGCAAGTTTTATGAATTCTTTCTTATTAAGCTTGTCTGAGCAGAAATAATAGATCAATCCGTTTATTATCGCCGTTGTGGCAAATCTGGAAAGATGGCCGAAAATCAATATTATAAGATTGTCAAACGGAGCTACTAATATTAAAAGGCCCCATATTATATAGGTAATCCTTATTAAAACTTTCTTTTTACGTTTATCGATCTGCGGACATATACCTATTACTGTTATAAAAGCAATGAAAGGCTTGATCTGAACTATATAATCGGAAATAACAGCTTTAGGTACATTTGATTTTATATATAATGAATATGCAAGATAAAATAAGGATATCAGAATAAACCCTACAAACAGCTTTTTATATTTGACATCATAGTATTTCCATCTGTACAGATATACAAAAATCAGGAATATACAAAAAAGTTCATCAATCCATGAAACAGGAAGAAAATCATAGAAAACCACTCCGAATATATATCCTATAACCATAAAGATCAGAAAAAAGGAATTCCATGTTTCCTTATGGCTATAAGTAATATTTAAAATATCCTGTTTATTTGGAGTTAGTATATCCATATCCGTATCCAGCTTTTCCGTATCTTGATTTGGTTTCCGTTCCGTTAACCACAAGATACATTTTACGTAGTCTGTTTTGCGACGTTAATGATTCGATAAAAGGAATGTTTGTTCGCTCAGTATAATTAGCTCTTGTTACATAAAGCGTCATATTTGTCAGGCGGGTAAGAGAGAATGAATCTGATACCATTCCAACAGGAGCCGAATCGATTATAATATAATCATATTGAGATTTTAATGACTCTATCAGTTTATCAAGCTTATCACTAAGAAGAAGCTCGCCGGGATTAGGAGGAACCGGACCGGAACATATAACATCAAGATTTGATGCAGAAACACCTTTCATTATTATTTCACCTATTACGACAGAATCATCAGAAAGATAATTTGTGATCCCTTTAACCTCATTATTTAGGGGCATATATTCAAACAACTTAGGATTTCTGATATCAAGTCCTACAAGTAATATACGTTTTGATATCAAAGCCAGAGAAAGTGCCATATTTATAGAGAAAAAAGATTTACCTTCTCCACTTCGTGTCGATGTGACAAGTAATACATTTTCAGATTTCTTATTAATGATAAAGTTTATATTACCCCTTATAAGACGGAACAATTCAGCTATAGGCGTTACCGATTCTTTTGAAATAACGATATGTTCATCATCATCCTTAATACAGACTTCGCCAAGTACAGGAAGATTCGTAAGTGACTCAAGTTCTTCTCTTGACTCGAAAGTATCTTTCATAGCATCTAACAGAAGAATAACAATCACAGGAATCAATGCTCCAGCCATAAGCGCTGCAGCAAGTGTTATAAGTTTGCGAGGAAATACAGGTTTATTGTTTTTATATGCTGAGTCTATAATTTTAGCTTTAGGTTCTGCCACAGCTTTTGTTATCGCATTTTCTTCTTTCTTCTCAAGAAGAAAGACTACAAGTCTCTCTTTGATAGATCTGTTTCTCTGAATCTCTCTGAAATCTTTCTCTATAGTCGGTGCATCTTTGAACCTGTCAAGAATCAATTTGTTTTTTGCAACCAGATCTCTTTCCGAGATGATCAAAGCTTCTTTTACATTTTTAATACTCTGTCTTACATTAGCACGTAATGCATCTATGATAGTATTCATGTTCTCCATCATAGGATTGGTAGAAGAAGTCGTCTTAAGCATCTTCATTCTGTCCAGAACCATATTATTATATTCCGCAATAGCTGAAAGAGCTGATTCTTCTTTTATGCCAAGACTTGTAGGGAGTAATGAATATTTATTCTCTTCACTGCTAAGATATGTATCTATATAATCCATTATAGACAACTGAGTACGAAGGGATATCAGCATATCCTGAATCTCCTTTTCCTGATTAATCATAACCTCGGACTCAACTGACATGTTGAAGAAATTATTGTTAATCTTAAACGACTCAACATCAGATTCTGCTTGTGACAGCTCTCTTGACAAATCAGTAAGACGTGACGAAATAAATATATCGGTATTGTTTGCCAATATTGATTTATCTTCAAGCGCGTCCTTATTATAAAGAGCTATCATTGTGTTAAGGATATCCTTACACTTCTCAACATTTGTACCTTTTAATGTCATAGCTATGACATTTGATTTTTTGCTCGCAAGAAATACCTCAACAGTTTGTTTCATATCTTCGGCGGCAATATCATAATTGCAGATTCCTATATTATATTTATAGGACTCTCCTTCTTCATAAAGAGAAGTGTGCGAAAGACTGAAATCCCCGTAAGGAGTCTCTAGAATAACAGGAAGTTTAAGAGATTTTTCTTTATAAACAGTACCGTCAATGTCTTCTATTTTGACATAAGTCAAACCTTTCGAATTTGTTTTTACAGTAAAATTAAGTCCCGAAGAAAGGGTATCCATCACATGTTCCGGGATATCCAAATGATATACTGAATTTTTATATCTGTCAGTCTTCTTTACAAAATATTCTATTTCCGTTTCTGTCTTATTCAGATTTAAGTTTTTAACGGTCTGACGCATCAACGAAAAGGAGTTCATCACTTCAAGCTCATCATTAATATCAAGAGAACCGCCAAGGCCGAAGCCAAGAGTCCTTAGATTACTCATTCCTGTAGCAGCCGAAGCATCATTATCCTTAATTACAACATTAGCATTTACCTGATAAACGGGATTGACTATTTTAATAAAAGCAATCGCTAATATTAAAGATGTCATTATTGAAAAGGCAAACCATTTCCACTCTCTTAAAAACCTGAACAAAAGATTCTTAATCTCTAATAAACCATTTTTATTTACCTGTGCCATATTTATTTAACAAGAAGTGCTATTAATAATGATGCGATAACCGAAACAGTACTTACGATAGCTGAAAAGACAGATATCTCATAAGCATCCCGCTGGCTGTAACGCGAGTTTTTTTCTTTATATTTATTTGGTTGTACATATATTACGTCATTCTGTTTGATATAATATATATCGGAATTCATCAAAGATGCATCACCAAGATCGATTCTGTGAACTTCTCTTTTTCCGTTTTCCTCTCTTATAAGCATGATATTATCTCTTCGAGCAAAAAGATTCAGGTCTCCTGCCTTTCCTATCGCTTCAAGAATAGAAGTTCTGTCGTTTACCACAGATTTAATTCCAGGAGCATTAACTTCACCTAAAACCGTAAATCTGAAATTAGCAATAGTAACAGTTACAAGAGGATTCTTAGCATATTCTGAAATTTTTTTCTCCAGCATTCTTGCACATTCCTCTCTTGTCAGACCACCTACTTTTACTTCTCCTAAAACAGGAAAAGTTATATATCCTTCATTATTTACGAGATATGACTGCAAAGTATTTGAAAAACCTACGTCTGCCTGATCCGGATTAATAAATGAAACTAAAGGAAGATTAAACGGAGCTACCGATTTAGGATCATCTGCGGTTACTGTTATTCTCAAAAGGTCATTAGGAACTATCTTGTTTCCATAATCCATCTGCTCGTTTTTGGCATTTAGATCTATGTTTTCAATATTTTTCAGATAACGCACATCGTCATAACTCTTGCATGAACAAAAAAGTATCGCGAATAATGCGTAAAGGCATAATTTTCGGAATTTAATGATAGGATTTATCATACTTTAAAATGTAACTTTTTATATACTTCTAAACTTTTAAAACTAAAAAATGGGATTTTTATTGTTTTAATCAGTCATAAAAATTGTGTTTAACAATAAATAAATTTGCCGCAAATATAATTAGAAAAAAAGTATTCGATGTAATTATTTAACAATAAAGACACCGCTCTTATTATCTCTTTATTGATAATCAAAAAGTACAAATCAAATGTTTTATAATTTATTCTTTATGTTTTTTAATTTATTTAATTGATATATTGGCATTTAATATTTCTGCAATGTTATTTATACTGAGTTTTTATTCATACTTCATTTCATTTTTTATCTTATTTAAATCTCGTTTAATCTTTATTTCCCATATTTGCAAAAAACAAATATATAATTTTTCATTATTATGGAATTTACGGCACAACAACTGGCAGATTTTCTGCACGGCGAAGTTATAGGCGATCCGAACGTCAAAGTAAACAATGTCTCTAAAATTGAAGAAGGCAAACCCGGAACTCTGACATTTCTGGCAAACATGAAATATGCGCATTATATCTACAATACAGGTGCATCAATAGTTCTTGTAAATAAAACTTTTGTTCCGGAACAGGAAATTAAGGCAACATTAATTAAAGTTGATGATGCTTACGCATGTATAGCTCAACTTCTTAATCTTGCCGCGCAGGCGAGACCTAAAAAAAGCGGAATTGAAGAATATGTTTATATTGCCAAGGGAATAGAAATTCCTCAGCAACATTACATTGGTGCATTTTCTTATATCGGAGACGGTTCTAAACTTGGTAATAACATAAGTATATATCCGCAGGTATATATCGGGGAAAATGTGAAGATTGGTGAAAATGTTACGATATATCCCGGTGTAAAGATTTATCATGACTGTATAATAGGAAATAACTGTACTATTCATGCGGGATCTGTTATTGGAGCAGACGGTTTTGGTTTCGCTCCTTCTACCGCAGGATATCAGAAAATAGCACAGATCGGAAATGTAATACTTGAAGATAATGTAGAAATCGGAGCAAATGCAACTATTGACCGTGCTACTATGGGTTCTACAATTATTCGAAAAGGTGTTAAACTTGATAATCTGGTACAAATAGCTCATAATGTTGAAATAGGAGCTAATACAGTTATGGCAGCTCAATGCGGAATTGCGGGATCTACAAAAGTAGGCGAAAACTGTATGTTCGCAGGTCAGGTCGGTGTAGCCGGTCATATTTCAATAGGAGACAATGTAATCATAGGAGCTCAGTCAGGAGTACCTAACAGCGTAGCTTCTAACCAGACTATACTTGGTTATCCGGCACAGAATTCAAGAGAATTTGCCCGTCAGGTTGTTATGATTAAAAAACTACCGGAACTTAACAAGACAATCAAGGAAATTCAGAAAGATATCAAATCATTACAGAAAGATTAATTCTCCGTTTATATTTTTCAAATACAAACGAATTGATCGACAAATAAAATCGGATTATTTTTTAAAATAATAAAAGAGCATTGCGAATATCAAATGATCGCAATGCTCTTTTTATGTTTATAAAATCCCGTTTTACGACTTTCGCTTTTTATAACGACAACAACATATTAAAACTTTTATTACAGGAAAATATCATAGGATATATCCGGTTATCTTTTTCTGCCATCGTACAGTTGCGATATTATCACTGTACACTTTTCATATTATCACTGTGCGGTTTCTATATGAAAACCGTACACTTGTATGAAAAGATACCTGCTCTGCGGCATAAATAAGATATCATTGGCAGTTTTAAGTGTTTCTGTAATGACTTTTATTTAATTACAACTTTTTTATTGTTTATAAAATAAACTCCCGCGTCTTCAATTATAAAACTGTTTTCTCCCGGTTGAGCTGCAAAGGATTTCACAATTCGTCCGTCGACAGTATAAATATTTATAGTCATTGAATCGTTGCAGAAAATGTTAACCCTATTTCCTGACAAAACAATACCGAACTCAGTTTCTACAATATCCTTAATATCTAAAGTAAGTTCCGGAATAGTTATCTCTTCAAAATTCGGATCATAAATAAACGACTCGAAGGGACGCACAACTGCTTCAGCATTACTAATAAAAGCATTACCCGGCATGTGTCCTGACACAAAGTCTTTGTTTATGACAAGACATTCTTCTCGTCTGTTCCATTTATATCCGCCCCATAATGAAGACTCAGAATTTGCATAGAATAAAGAATCGTTTGTTTTTTCAAATCTGACATTTTCAAATTCAAGTCTGATATACTCGCTTCCGTCACTTATGTTTTCTATAACGAATGGCTGATTTGCAGCCCAGTCATATATCTGAAGGAATTTACCTCCGATATATTTATATGCAAGATTTTCATCTGAAATAAAATCATCTGAAGCAAAAGGCAGAATCATAGGATAATATGCTTTTTCATTATGAAAATGATTAGTATAACGTTTAATATAAACAACAGCTGTATCAGCATCAAAATCAATATGATTATTAAAATCATAGCCATTATTCAGGACAATGTTTTTCGCTTTCTCATTATTGACAAAGTTGCCTGTAAGAGTTATATTCTCATTATTAGCAAGAATGATACAGTTTGGATTTATTTCCGCAAAAAGTTCGTCAGTATTAACATTATCCTCAATTACTGTATTACGTAAATCAAGAGTAGTAGCAGAATATTTATATTTCTCAATTTCAGATCTGATATATGATATATAATCATAAGCTATGTAATTGCTTATAGTAAGGCAACCGTTATCAAAATCGAAATAAGGTTTACGATCTTTGAAAACTGCATTAATCTCTATAGACTCCGTTAATCCGTCAAAATTAAGATTAATCTCTTTTTCATGATAAATGTCGGTTTCTGTTTCCCCGTTTTGTTTTTTTGTTTTCACGAGCCAGCACTCAAAAGGTGAATTAAGTATATCCTTCTCTATTTTCAGATTGACATCTCTTTCTGTGAATAATCTTCCGTTGAATCTGTTTTTATTTATACCGACTCCGTTAATAGAGAATACCTGTTTTTCTATATCATTGCCGTCAAATATATTTTCAGGCGTTATAGATATCTCTGTTTTTACAGGAAAGCCAAGATCAAAAAGTCGGTGCATCTGCATATAAGTAGAGTCTGCCCGTCTTCTCATATAGTATATCATATTAGTATGATGAGCTTTCCAGTCGTCATAAGTCCCCTCCCATCTTGGCTGATGATAATGCATTTCATCATCAAGATTGTTATAAATTGAATCAAGAAGAGATTTCGCAGTATTTCCGTCAAGAAAATCTCCCATATATGCCTGATAATTGTCAATAAATTTATTTTTAAAGGTATTATCTTTCATACATCCGTTGAATATATTCCCCATATATGCAGAACCTTCATATTCAAGTAGCCATTCAATCGTACGGTTATTATAACCGATCTGCGAATAATCGGTATCTTTAATAAGCCATCTCCATTTCCCCCCATCTCTTTTTCGCCACATTACAACATTATTATAAATCCAGTCTCGGTTAGAGATGAAAGTTTCAAGCACTATATAGTTGACGAACTCATTCACGTCGATATATTCGTCAATCTTACCGAATTCAACGTTTTCACCCGTAACATATTCATACATCATATCAAAATGCTCGGAAGTACCGTTTTTAAGTTCTTTATTCTCATACATATCGATTTCATCATCGTCAAGACCGAAATTTGAAAGTATATGATGGTCGTTAGATCTTTCCCTGATATTTTGCATACCCCAGTATTGTCCGTTAATAAACACTATCGCAGGTTGATATGCCTGATAATCAAGATCGGCTTTCTGCGCCATAAGATATTGATTTAACGCATCTTTACAGAATGTCCAGTCGAAATCCTGGCCTGAGTTTCTAAGAATAATAGATTTATATCCTCCGTCAATAGCATCTTTTTCATGAAAGAACTTATAATCCAGACGTTTTTTTCCAAATCTTTTGTTTGCATATATTTTAAGAGATTTCATTGGATACCTGCGCGATTCCCCTCCCATTATACATAATTCTCCGTCCTGATTTACAGTGACATTGTTATCTTTATCAATGAAATCGATATGCATAGGACGTCTCCAGTCCTGATTCCAGTTATGCTTCTGTTTTGTCACGTGGAAATATTTTCCGTTTACTCCGTCAACATATATACCTATAGAGTCATCCCATAAATGCTCAGGTTCCATAATAAGAGATATTACCGGATGATTCATCTCTCGTGTCTTATGTATCAGACTTATCGCATCTGATCGTCTGATAATATAATTTTCATTAATAATTTTCGCTCTGATAACAGATGTAGAATCTATGATAAGTGGCTCAGTATATCTATTTGATCTTTCAGTAGGCTCACTTCCGTCTGTTGTATAGTATATATTATTTGCAAGCTCGGATTTATCTTCAGCAACCGACATTTCAATAAAGGGAAATTCTTCATACAGGCCGGATGGTACATTAAACAGGATTTGCGGAGCAACGATAGTATTGAAATAATTATCATCATTGGTTTTTCCCGGAGTCGGTTTATTTATCCATCCCCAGTTATCACTACCGTCAGGAATTCTCGCCCATGCATTATTGGCAGGGATATCAGATTTGAATTTCTCGGATGTATCCATAACTGTGTTTCCGTCAGGTTTGGTAAGATAAAGTCTGTCTCCACCGATATCAAGTCTGAAACTTGCATGAAGATTTTCATCTACTTCATCCATATATATCAGCTTATATCCATTTGACGGAACTATACAGTCGACCGGAATACGCCATAATGTAAGATTTGATTTTTTGTTGGAAAGATACCAGTTCTTAAGATTTACATCTTCTTCGGTAGGATTGTAAAGCTCGACCCAACTATCGGGAAAATCAAATAAATCATCAATAATATAATCTATATTGGAGGGCATTAATTCATTAATATAGATTTTTTCATCGGCAAAAGAAAATACAGGTAACAACAATAACACAACACCTGCTAAATGTGATCTCTTCATTTTAAAACTAATTATAACAATGTGATTTTGAGCCCACAAAGATAATAGAAAGAATCTAAAAAAGAGATTAATACACTGACACCTATTACATTTATTAACAATACAACAGTTGAAAAATTATAATCTTAATAATATAGATTTTTACCGGACAATAATTTTAGTTAGAATTTTATTATTAGAATATATTTTAACGGTATAATATCCTTTATTTAAATCAGAAAGATCATAAAATGAGGATAATGAATTAACAATCAGTTTTCCGGATATATCATAGATATTAAGTTTTCTGAACTGAGGATCATTAATTCTGATAATGTTATTGTAGAATATGATCTCCGCATCCGAATCTGAAGAGAAGACGTTTTCATTTAACACTGAATAATCTTGATTGTGCTTAACAGCTTTAAAAGAATCAAATAGAGATTTTTCACCGGATTGAGGCACTGTATATGTTATGAAATTAACCGTATCTTGTCCGACATATATATTTGAATAAGAATTATTCCCGTCCTGACCGAAACGTCCTGAGAAAAGAGACCAGTAATCACTAATTCCGTGGATTTCCTCTTTCGCTATCATATCGGATTCTTTATTGGGAGAATATCGCTTGAATCCACCGCTGTTATTCGTAAAATAGATTGTACCTTTTGATAAGTCAAAAATTCCGTTTTTTCGCCCTTTCATATTTGACCTTCCTGTTTCTTCCGGAACGAGATCTATTTCTAGAATCTGGTCTTCAAGTAATGAATTTGTTCTGTTGTGTACAGGACCGATGACTTCATATATATGATCATGTCCCTGTATTCCGATATCTATCTTATTTTCATCAAACCATTCTCCCATATTCTCTCTTATCGGTTTTTGATAACTGTCATACTGATGGCTGGCTCCTGTGTACATACAGATATGAAATAAAGCAATTCTCCATTTTTTATCTTCGTTTTGTGATATGACGCTTTCCATCCATTTTTTTAAGGATGTAAAATATCCTGTTTTACTCCATTCCTGAAAACTAAGTACAAAAAAAAGAGTATTACTTATAGAGAAACTGTAATTATTACCTTTCGTGTCTGATTTAACAGAAGCATTATCATTATAAGAATTATCGGTATTAAAATGGAATGAAAAACTATTTGCAGAATTCGAATCATGATTCCCTAATACGGGGACAAGAATTATGTTTTGAAAGATATCCTGAAATCTGGCAAAAAGATGCTCCCATTCCCAGGCACAATAACCGGATTCTGGAGATTGAACAAAATCTCCGTTTATAAGAAAAAATGATGATTGATCTGAATCCCGATATGCTTCCCTCAGAACTTTTTCGGTTATATTAAATGAGTTCAGATCAAACACATGTAAATCTGTAATGTAAGAGAAACAAAATTCACCGTCAGTTTTAACGGTCCTGAAAGAGCCCTCCTTACTTTTAGTTCCTTCCGAATCAATAATATATATATATTCAGTATCGGGCTTTAACGATGATACATGAGCTTTAAAACATGAATATAATCGTTTTTCATTTGCTTCTATACCACTCAACTCTGTGTGCCATGTATGATCGCTATTCAAATATCTGAATGTTTTGTCTGTTCTTTCTCCCTTTATGATTATGGGGTGATCCCAATCGGCGTCTTTTTTCTCTACAATATGTATTTCTCCGTTTTTTACAAATGGATTATTAAACCATGCAACTCCTATTTCAGTTGACGGATCACCATTAACAGAAAGAGTGATACAAAAAGGCGCATAGATATCAAGAGGCTGAACAAGATATACAGAATCATTCACCTTTACGGACGTATCCCAATGTGAATAATCATCTGTAATAACAGAAAAAGATGGTAAAATAAAATAAAGAGAAATTATTATCAGTGTAAAGATTTTTCTCATGGCAGTTTATCTATGGTTTTCATAGAAACAAAGGCTCATTTTACTATGTTCATATTGTTTTTGTTTATTGAAATAGTTTTGAAATTCTTAAGTTTAAGAGGAGTAAAGATGTTATTTTCTTAAAACAATTACTAATTTTTCAGTCAATGTAATATATTTACTGAAATATTGAATACAATTGTTTCCATAAATTTTATATCAGATAATATGTCCCAACTACTACACTACCCCAAATGCGGCACGTGCCGTAAAGCGATAAAATGGCTAAATGAAAACAATATTGATTTTAATCCGCGTGACATTGTTACTGAAAAGCCTTCGAAAGAGGAATTAGCGACATGGATAAGAATGAGCGAATTGCCGGTTCAGAAGTTTTTCAATACAAGCGGGCAGATTTATAAAGAAAGAAAC
>CAMTON010000070.1 GCA_947074105.1 uncultured Bacteroidales bacterium | reverse complement strand
GTTTTAAAAGATTCAAGAGATGTAGGATTTCCATTATCGACACCGGCGATAAATCCGCATCCTTTTACATCAAAATTTATAAGGTTATCAGCGTTAGGGCATATATTGCCGTCTTTGTCATGGACTGTCACTGTTATGAAGCTGAGATCCTTTCCGTCATTGCCGATCTGAGAACGGTCTGCCGTAAGTCGGATATGATGAGGCTCTCCTGCTGTTGTTATTTCGTGTTCACGGATTATTTTTCCGTCTTTACGTGAAACAGCCTTAACGGTTCCCGGAGTATAATTAACACGCCACATTACATGGAAATCATCATGGCCTTTTCTTTTTATGCCCTGTGATTCACCGTTAACGAAAAGCTCTACTTCATCTGCATTATTATAATATGCCCATAGGTCGATTTGCTGATCTTTTTCCCAGTTCCAGTGAGGAAATAGATGAAGTACATCCTTATCCGTCCATTCCGACTGATACATGTAGTAAACATCTTTAGGGAAACCGGCAAGATCGATAATTCCGAAAAAAGAACTTCTTGCAGGCCATCCGAAAGGAGTGGGTTCACCTATATAGTCAAAGCCTGTCCATACATATTGTCCGCTGATAAACTTACTGTTTTTCAGATGGCGCATAGTTCCTTCATGACGGTTGCCCCACGGAGTGCGGCAGTGATCATAGGATGAACAAGAGAAAGAATCATCATAAAAAGCTTTATCCCATCTTTCCGGCCATAGAAGATCTTCATCACTCGGCATACGGTAATATCCGCGTGTCATAAGAGCAGAAACACTTTCTGTAACAAGGAACGGTTTGTTAGGAAAGTTCTCAGGAACTTTTGCAAACCAGTCGTCATGGTAATTATAACCGATGATATCGAGAGCTCCCGAACGGAAAAGATTATTTCCCGGATCAGGTTCGTTGCAGCCCGCCGTAACGGGACGCGTACTGTCGAGCTCTTTTACCATATCAGCAAGTTTCTTACATAAAAGAGAGTTTACGTTCATCTCTTCCGATGAGGAAAGATGATCAAGGGAATGACCGAAATTCAGAATAAGATTGGCCTCTTCAAGGGTAAGTCCGTCCGCATTGGCATCAGGCCATTGTTCAAGTACTTCGTTACCTATGCTCCAGATAAAAACAGAAGGATGATTTCTGTCGCGGACAATAAGATCTGTAAGATCCTGTTCGTGCCATTCACTGAAATATCTAGAATAATCATGTTTTGTTTTTTTGCGGCTCCACATATCGAAAGTTTCATTCATAACGATAAAGCCCATTTCATCACAAAGATCAAGAAGTTCCGGTGCAGGAGGATTGTGAGCGGTACGTATACCGTTGCATCCCATTTCTTTAAGAATTTCAAGCTGACGCTGCATGGCGCGTACGTTTACTGCCGCTCCGAGACAGCCAAGATCATGATGCATACATACGCCGTTTATCTTTACAGATTTTCCGTTAAGGAACATTCCTTCTTTATGATCAAAATAAAAAGAACGGATTCCGGTTTTTGTCTCATAGTTATCTATAAGTTCTCCTTTTTCGTAAACTTCAGTCCTTACAGTATATAGATACGGATTTTCCGGTGACCATAACATGGGAGTACGGATTTCCATAATCTGATCATTTACAGTTATACCGCTACCAGCCTGAACCGGAGATGATACTTCAGCAATTTTTTTGCCGTCACAATCAAGCAATACAGATTTTAATTCAACTGATGCAGTTTCTGCATTTTCATTTTTAAGAGTTGTGTTTATTGAGATTTTAGCATGATCATTTGTTACTTCAGGAGTTGTGATAAAAGTGCCCCAAAGATTCACATGCACAGAATTAACTTCGGTAAGCCATACGTTACGGTAGATTCCGCAACCTGAATACCAGCGCGAATTAGGCTGTTCCTCATTATCGACTCTTACCGCAATTACGTTGTTTCCATCTTTATTAAGATAAGGCGTTATGTCGTATCTGAAAGAAATATATCCGTAAGGTCGATGACCAAGATGATTTCCGTTGATATATACTTCTGAATTCATATAGACTCCGTCAAAGTCAATGAAAAGCCGATTGGATTCACCGCTTAATTCATATTCAAAGCTTTTACGATACCAGCCTATACCTCCCGGAAGCGCTCCCCCTCCGATACCGGAGGGGTTGTCCTCTGAAAAACTACCTTCGATAGCCCAGTCATGCGGCAGATTAAGATTTCTCCATCCGTTGTCATCGTATTGAGAATAACGCGCGTCTGCATCATCGCCAAGGGAGAATTTCCATCCCTCATTAAAGGAAATATTGCGGCGCGCATCATCGTCTTTTTCCGAGCACGAAGAAAAACAACAACATAAATAAACCAGTATTATAAAAAATAACTTATTCATTCCGTTTTAAATTTTAATGATTTGAGCTTTACCGTCATATCTTACTTTCTTGCCAACGGCATTAAGATCGAATGGCTGCGGATTATTCTTATCCACTACGACGATATTAAAGTTACGCTCTTTAAGCATTCCTTCGAATTCTCCCTGACGTGAGTCTATATGCAGAGATTCACTTGCCTGCTCATATCGAATAGGAATTATCGAGTAATTTCCTTTTTCATAATTATAATTGACACCTTCATCTTCATAAATATTGAAAGATCCGTTTTTACCTTTGTAAACATAAAGAGTAATATCTTCAGCAGGTTTTTCATCACTGTACTGGATATCGGGTCCGTAAGGGATAATAGCTCCCTCTTTAACATAAAGAGGAATTCTTTCATAAGGAGCATCTACGATATGTCTGCCCGGCTCAACAGTTTTTCCTGTATAGAAATCATACCATGTATCTGTAGCAGGGAAATAAACTTCACGGTTTCTTGCTTCATATTCATAAACGGGGCAAACCATAACGGAAGGACCGAACATAAACTGATCGCTTATATTATTTACATTCTTATCTGCCTGGAAATCCATAACAAGCGGGCGCATGATTGTATAATCATTAAGATATGTCATACCTGCAAGAGAATAGATATACGGCAACATATTATAACGCAGCTTGGTATAATATACTACTGATTTATATGCAGGATGATTTTCCGGAGCGATATTCCATATTTCACGGAACGGATACTGTCCGTGAGCGCGGAATAAAGGAGAAAATGCTCCGAACTGGAACCAGCGCGCATTAAGCTCACGCCATTCTTTATGGTCAGCATTCTCTTTTCCCGTTTTGTCAAATACACGCTGTCCGGCCTCATAACGGCTTTCCACGCAGAAACCACCGATATCCATTGTCCAGTAAGGAATTCCGCTGACAGCAAAGTTAAGACCTGCTGAAATCTGAGCTTTCATATCTTCCCAGCGTGTTGCTATGTCACCGCTCCACGTAGCTGTGGAATAACGCTGAAGTCCGGCAAAACCGGAACGGGTGAGAAGGAAGACACGTTTATCCGGATCAACGCTTCTCTGACCGTCATATATTGCTTCTGCGTTTACAAGAGCATAAGCATTGAAATATTCTGTAGAAGGTCCCAGAGCTGTAGGGCCACACAGAGCTTTACGGTATTCTATATCTGTACAGTCACGAACGTTTGGCTCGCTGGCATCCATCCACCATGCATCAATGCCGAGAGGGTAAAGATTGTCATGCATCTGATCCCAGAACATCTGTCGTGCTTCTTTAGAATATGCGTCATAGAATGACCCTACATAACCGGGACCTACCCAGTCACGTATGCTGTCTTTCACAGCCTGAAGATACATCCAGTTGTTTTTCTCGAACTCTTTATAATTATCTGTAGTGCAATAGAACTTAGGCCATACAGAGATCATGATCTTTGCGTTCATGTCGTGGATATCTTCAACCATCTTTTTAGGATTCGGGAATCTTTCAAGATCAAATTTATGGCTGCCCCATGAGTCTTCCGGCCAGTAATTCCAGTCAAGCACAATATTATCGATAGGAATCTGTCGCTGACGGAACTCCTGAAGTACTGATACTATCTCATCCTGTGTGTTGTATTTTTCACGACTCTGCCAGTACCCCATAGCCCATTTAGGCATAATTTGAGATTTTCCCGTAAGTGAACGGTAACCGCTTATCACATCATCCATATCATCTCCGGCAACGAAATAATAATCTATTTCAGGATTCATTTCGCTCCACCACGACTGTTTGCTTTGTTCTGTCGGATCTGCCGGAGTAAGAGCTCTCAGTCCGCAATAAGATTCACCTCCGTCAGGAGTCCACTCTATTCTTAAAGGAAGACGTTTCCCCTTTTTCAGATCAAGATTGAATTTATAGCTGTTTGGATTCCATGCAGTACGCCAGCGTTCCGGTACTACTTCTTTCTCATTGATAAATACCTTTACATATCCTGCATAATAAAGGATAAATTTATGATTCCCCGATTCAAGAGGTTCGATTTCCCCCTCATAAATAACGTTTGATCCCATAAGAGGGAAATTCGCCGGAAGATTCTTAATGGATTTCTGATTTTCGTAATAAATAGAATCTTCATCTCTTACTATTCTGTTTCCGTCTTTAGCTGTATAAACACCTGTTAGAGTTCCCTCTTTGCCTTGTGTATTATATAATTTAAATACCTCTTTCAATTGAGAGTAATCTCTGGGATCTCCGAAACGGGAAAGTGAATAGCTGTCCCACAGGATACCGTAATTCTTGTTTGAAATGATGAAAGGAACAGTAACTTTAGTATTATACTGGAAAAGTTCTTCATTTTTTCCTTTATAATTGAATTCATCCGACTGATGCTGTCCAAGACCATAGAAGGCTTCATCGTCATCGGAACGGAATACCTGTCTTACGGAATACTGAGTCTTTCCGTCAACAGTGATGGGAGTGAAGGTCTTTCCTCCTTTATTATCTTCAGCAAGAATAAGATTACCTTCTGCGTCAGTAAATCTGACTTCACCTGTCTCTTTTACAACAGATGCGCGAACCTTATTTGTAGACAGTATTATATGTGTGTTATTTTCTTCAACCGTAAAATCGGTTTTATTTTCAGGATTTACAATAATAAGACTTTCACGGTCCGAAAAATCTTTTTCAGGAGTAGCAGATACTCTTATAAGTTTTTCGCCTAAAGCCTGAAGACGGATTTTTGAAACTTCATTTGATCCGTTCTGTCTTACATTTACTATTATACCATCATGTATTTTTTCATAAGCCCTGTCCTGGCAGGAAATCATAATTAGTCCCGTTATCAAACATAACGAAGTGTTTTTCACGCCCATAATTTTATTCGTATTAATGATTTAATTCTATGATGGTAAAATTATATAATGACTTATAAATAAGCCCTGAACAATGTTGTATTGTCAGGGCATATTTGATTTTTGAGGAAATATTTTGTTTCCTGAAAGGGTATATTTTGTTATCTACCCTCCCTTTCCTGGTATGTGGAGGGCAATTCTCCGAATTCTTCCTTAAAATATTTGCTGAAATACTTAGGATTATTGAACCCGACCTGATAAGCGATTTCGGATACATTCTGCTGACTTTCACGCAACAACTGGGCTGCTCTTTTAAGCCTTATCACTCTGATAAACTCAATAGGCGTCTTATTTGTGATTGCAAGAAGCTTCTTGTAAAGATGGACACGGCTCATTCCGAGTTCCTGACTTAGTTCTTCTACTGAAAAGTCGCTTCTTGACATATTTTTCTCAACATATTTCACGGCATTCTCAATAAGCTTCTCATCCATTGACGTGATTTGTATCGTGCTCGGACTCGGATCTATTTTAGACCGTGTCTGTTTATTGTGATTACTTATAAGTTTCTGAATTTTCAGACTAAGAATATCCATATTGAAAGGCTTCGTAACGTAATCATCACATCCAAGTTTTAATCCTTCAAGTTTAAACTCTGTTGAACTTCTTGCAGAAAGCAGAATAAGAGGAATCTTTGATGTTTCCTTATTCGATTTTACAAGTTTGCATAATTCACGACCGTCCATCTGCGGCATCATGACATCACTTATTATTATATCCGGCATTACTGAAGGCAGCATTTCCCATGCTTCACGGCCGTTGGTAGCTATTTTCACCTGATAATTCTTAATAAGACTGTCATACATGAAAGTAAGGAAATCATCATTATCATCTACAATCATTACAACAGGTCGTTTATCCTCCTGTTGAGAATTTATTGAATCCTCATGTTCCTGAATATGTCGCTCTGCTTTCTCTCCCGTAAGTTTTTCGTCACAAATAAGTTCCATAGTGTCAAGCTGTCCATAAGATGCCGTTCCGTAATCTTTTTCCTGTCTGTTAGCCGGAATATGAACAAGAAATACTGTTCCTGCCGGAACATTGTCATAAACTCTTACTGAACCTCCGTGAAGTTCCACGAAGTCGCGTACGATATTAAGACCTATGCCGCTCCCTGAACTATGAGAGTGATCTACCTGATAGAACCTGTCGAATATATGTTTTTTGTCATTATCATCTATTCCTATTCCGGTATCGGTAAATTTAATTTCTACAAATTCCTTTTCCTGTTGTCTGATCAAATCTAAAGAAACATCGACACGTCCTCCGTCCGGAGTGAATTTAAACGCATTGGAAAGAAGATTCATTACAACTTTTCCGATTTTGTCTTCATCAAAGGATATATTAAGAGATTTAACAGAAGAGAAGAAAGTCAGATGTACGTTTTTCGTTTCCGATAATCCGTTAAATGACTTACATATCAGACTTATATATTCTATTATATCACCGTTTGAAAGACTAAGATGATGGCCGTTAACATCTCCCTTTCTGAAATCAAGAAGTTGATTGACCAGATTAAGCAAACGTACAGAGTTACGGTGAATCATTTTCAGTTTGTCACTCAGCATATCATCCGTTTCATACTCTTTCATAAGTATTTCAAGAGGGGAAATGATAAGAGTAAGCGGTGTTCGAAGGTCATGACTGATATTTGTAAAGAAACGAAGTTTCATATCATTGATCTCCTGGTTTTTAATAGCTTCGTTCTTGATCTGCTGAATCTTATATTTATTTCTTTCACTTTTAAGAATCATATGACGTCCAAGCAGAAGTATAAGAACAAAAATTATTCCGTAAACAATGAATGCAAATGTCGTAAGCCAGAAAGGAGGATGAATTATGATATTCAGAGAAGCTTCGTTTTTGCTTGTATAGCCGTCATTATTTGTAGCCTTTACTTTAAGAGTGTATTTACCCGGAGCAAGATTGGTAAAAGTTGCTTTTCCTACACCAGTTGTAAGCCATTCGTTACTGAACCCCTCAAGTTTATAGCTGTATTTCATTTTCTCCGGCAACACATAATTGTCTGAAGAAAACTGAACACTGAATATATTATGCTGATAATTCAGTTCTACTGCCTCTATATGATTAATAGCCTTGTCAAGGATTACCCGGTTGTCATATTTTTCACCTATCTCTACTTTTTCATTAAACAGCGTAAGTTGAGTGAATATTACATTTGGTTCTGTCTTATTGTATTTGAATGCCTTAGTACTTACTCCGTTAACACCGTAAAGCCCACCTATTAAAATTTCACCTGAAGAAAGTTTATATACAGAACGCTGATTGAACTCACAGCTCTGAAGACCATCTTTGTGATCATAAGAGTAACAGTAATAATTATAATTGTTTTTTCTGTCAGTTTCCACAATCACATTAGTTACACCGCGTGCCGTAGATAACCACATATTCTTATTGTCATCTTCGATGATTCCTGCAATAAAAGGATTTGAAATGCCGTCTTCCATCGTAAGAATGTCGAGCTCATCCGTTTTCGGATTATATATGTTGACAAGATCGCGCGTAGCAATCCATATCAGACCGCGACTATCTTCCACCACTTGATTGATGTTTATATTGGAAAGAACTTTCGATCCGGATTTTGTTCCCATCATATTTGTCACTTTACCGGTATTGATATCAAGAATTGTCATTCCCCGCGAAGTTCCGATAAGAAGATTATTATTTTTTGCAAGAAACAATGATGAAACATGATCTGAAAGAAATCCTGATGATGCAATGCTGAAAGTTTTGAATTCACCTGTCTGTGGGTTAAGACATTGTACACCACCTCCCAATGTGCCTATCCAGATGTTTCCTTTATTATCTTCTGTCAAAGCCCATACATTGTTATTCGCAAGTGAATTCTTATTGCCCGGAATATTTTGGTAATGAGTGAATCTCCCGTTATCATAACAGTTTAGACCACCCCAGAAAGTACCAATCCATAATTTCCCGTTTCTTGCTTTATGAATACATACTATTGCATCGGAAGTAAGTGTATTTGGCTTATTTTGATTAAATATCTCTTTATGATAAGTTTTCGGATTCCATCTTATAAGTCCTGCATCATTGGTCCCAAGCCACATATAACCGTCTTTATCTTCCTCAAAGCAATTTATATCACCAAGATGTCGGATATCGAATTTAAATGTGCTTTCATTATAATAGGAGATTCCTTTCTTAAATGTTCCTACCCACATACTTTTATCCTTATCCGCATAAAGAGCATTTATCGTGTTATTCTGTAAACTGCGCTCATCATCGGCTCTGTTTTTAAGACATCTTATTTCACCTGTTTCCTTATTTATGATATCTATACCCTCCTGGTCCTTTCCAATCCATATTCTGCCGTCGATATCCTGTACGACTGATCTTACCATGTTGCTACAGGACTGAAATTTTATCTGATATTCAAGGTCTTTTTTCCATTCTTTATTTTCAATAGAGTATATCCACAATCCAAGAGGACCATAAATCCATAAATCGTTGTCACTATCTTCAAATGCGGCAAAAAACTCCGGAGATCCGTTGATTTCATGTTTTATGTCATCCAGTGTCCATCTGGTTTTAGTCTCTTCTTTATCTGCGCAGACCACTGTTCCGTTATTGTAAATTAAAAGAACACCGTCTTTACAATCTGCAAAGTTTATAATCTCCCCCGATGGAATAGTCGCCTCGCTGAATCCGAAATAATTAAGAGTGCCGGATTTAATATTATAATTGTAAACACCTTTTCCGTGAACAAAGAACCACATATTCTTACTCCTGTCAATATGAATAAGTTTAGGAATTCCCTCTATTCCAAGATTCCATATCCTGTCATGTATGTCTCTTGTAAACGATTCGGTAGCAGGATCATATATGCTATAGCCACTGCCAGTGTGAATCCATAGTTTTTTGTCTTCAGCTTCCTGTACATCATAAATATAATTGTCGCCGAAAGGACCTTTTTCGAGATCATAACTTCTGAATACTTCAATCCCCGTACCGTCATAACGGTTCAGTCCGGAAGATGTGGAAAACCACATATAACCTTCGGAGTCTTTAAAAATATGATTGATCTGATTACTGGAAAGACCGTCTTTCACCTCCAGGTGTTTGAACATATATTCCTTCGCGGAAATAGTGAAAGAAAAGAATGTGATACTTATAAATATCAGCAATGATGTTAATAATTGATAGATTCTCATGGTTTTAATGCGTGTTATGCAATAAGAAACAAAATAAGTTTAAATAGTGTAATATGCAAAATTAATCAGTTATGAATGTATTAATATTCCGATTTTATTAACTGAAAACAATAGCCGGTTTTTGAAATCTTTTTTCAACGTCAAAAGAGGATATGCTGAAAAAGCATATCCTCTTAACCTAATCTCACACATAATAAAATTTCCGGATCTAACTACTGAACAACTTATTATATCCCTCCGGTATTTATTTTAAAACGGATAATTGCCGGCATTAGCACCATCTATCAATCCCTGTAACAGAAACTCTTTGACTTTCATGTTATTTTTGCGATCGAATACCGACATATCACCTCCCATATCCCAGATAAAAGGAACCATTCCGTGGTTCTTAGCCTGCTCTGTAACGTATTTATGAAAATATGCTATCGATTCATTATGCAGATTCTGAATGACAGGATCATCTATAGTTCTCTGAATAGCTCCGAATTCACCCAATATTACAGGTATATTCTTATCTGTAAACATAGATTTCATTTTTCCGAACTGTTCAAGGATATAATCTTCATTTCCATAATCATTCCATCTTTCAGAATAATCTCCTGTAGCATGTTTCTGATTTTCCGCACCCCAGAAATACTGAAGTTTTTCCCATCTCTGTTCTCCGTCATCTTCTTTAAGGCAGAATTGCCACGGATCATAGTAATGAACTTCGGCCATCAGACGGTTTGGAGTAGGGTCAGTCGGCATATCCATAAGTTCATATGTCTTGTCTATACTTGTAAGAGGGCCCTGGACGATAAGATTACGATATACGTTGCGACCTCCCGTAGCTCTTACCGCATCAATGAATACTTGCTCATAATATTTAAGAACAGACATTCCCGTGCTGTTTATCACATCCGGTTCGTTACATCCTGCAAACAGAAGATGTTCGTCATAATGACGGAAATAAGAAGCAATCTGTGTCCACAATATTTGCTGTTTTTTACCAACTTCTTCCTGTTTATCGGTAGTACAGTTTTTTTCCAGCCATCCGCCGTCCCAGTGAATGTTTATGATTGCATACATCTCATTATCGACACAGTAATCAACAACTTCCTGAACTCTTGCAAGCCATGATTCTTTTATTTTGAATGTAGTTTCATCTTCCAGATAGCTGTCCCATGCACAAGGGATTCTCACAGCGTTTATTCCTGCCGCCTTAACGGCATCGATCATATCTTTTGTAGTTCTCGGATTACCCCACATCACTTCACTTCCCGGCACTTCAAGAGAATTTCCCAGGTTCCATCCAAGATACATTTTCTTTACAAGTTCTGTAGCGTCACTTTCCATTCCCGATTTATCAGGATCAGGAACACTCATTCCGCTCTGATATATCGTAACGACTTCAGTGATGTCGCTGAAAGTGAATGTTATTGTAGTGCTTCTTTTTTCAGTCATGGGATTCATTGAAACTTCAAACTCTTCTGTATTTTGCGTAACAGCTTTAGTCTGTATATGTTTCACCCAGCTTTCATTAGCAATTTCAATAGTATATTCACCGGAAGAATTAACTACGACACTGACAATACCTCCGGTCTCATCAACTGATATTTGGTTTGTATTCACTTCCATGTGGGTTCCTGCATCCTGAGTGACATAGATCTTTTCCGTAAGATCGGCACCTGTTATCGTGATAACGGTATTTCGGATTTCTGTAGTGTTATTACGCTCTGCAGTGATCTTAAATTTTTTGTTTTTTTCAGAAGATGAAAATTCTTCTTTAACATCACACCAGAGGTCATCGCTTACAACTTTTATAGTTGTATTGGCAGAAATATAAACAGTTTCCTCACCGCCATCTTTCCCGAACAGAACAGTATCTTTATTCGGCTTTATCTCCGGAATTACTTTTTCCTCATCTGATGAACATGACCATAGTGATATCGAACATAATATCATCAGCACATGCATACAATTTCTTAAACTATTCTTCATATCTTATTTGGTTGTGATTTTTATTTTTTTTATTTCTGTACCTGATCAGTTCGACCCGATACATACAGCAATATTTATTCATGGCATTTTTTTATATAGAGACGCGGTATTCCGCGTCTCTATGGGAAATATAAAATAATTTAATCAGCAGTGTTTAATCATTAAAAGTGATATTTATGACAACTTCTATTGATTCTCCGAATGCGAAAGCACCTGGATTTTCAAATGCCGGAGGATCCATCCACGGATTAAGAATGTATCTTCTTGAAGTAGTAGGATCATCACCTGTACCACGGTCGATAGCATCATCATCAAAAGGAATATTATTTCCGTCTACTGTGATACCTTCGATTTTTAAGAATGTATTAGGATGATCTGCAAGGACTCCGTAAACATCAAGAAATATTCCGTAAGGATCACTGTCACTTCCGCTAAGAGTAAATGTATAGTTTCCTTCTTTAGAAATCAATACGTCATTACTTCCGTAGAATGTCCATCCTGTATTAAAATATTGCATAAGTGCTGCATAGGTTACTTCAACAGGAGTATCTGTTTCTATCTCGAAGTGGAATGCAAGATATTGTGATACTTTTCCTTCACTGTTATATTCAGGAATACCGAACCATAATTCCGAAACTGAAGTTCCTTTTTTCTCATAACCCAGAAGTCTTAAAGTATTGTTGTCGGCAGTACCGAAATAGATGTTATTTCCACCGATAAGATATCTTGAAAGACCATTGTCGAAAGTATAGAAACCGTCGGCATCCATAGAATAGCTTCCTTCTATTTCGCTTCCGTCAGGAAGAGAAAGTGTATATTCATTAGATGCACTGCGAAGAGAAATAGCGATATCCGAAACATAATTCGCAGGTTTTGCATCATTAGGATAATCGTCGTAAGAAGAGAAATAATTCTTACGTGATCCGTCAGGATTACACCAGTCGAAAGGTGAAGATGATGAAAGTTTCCATGTAAGAGTAGTAGTTACAATCTGTGATACTTCATCCATCCATCCGTCAGGAAGGGAAGGTGTAGGATCTTCCACAACAGGAACATAATTATCAGCATAATCCTTGGATACGAAATTCCAGCAATATATACATCTTCCTTCACCGGAAAGAGCCTCGTCACGATAATTGGCTATCATAAGCTGATCTTCGGTAAGGACAAGAATCTGGAATCCCGTTCTGAAATCAACAGCTTTTCCTGTTGCCCATTCACCATATATGAAATCAACATCTATCGCCGAAATAGTATGATCGTCAGTATTCATATTGTAAAGACCTTCTGTCACGGTTTCCTGACCGTTTACATATCTGTGACTCTTAAGACCCGCTTTTCCTTCAAGAGAGAAAGTCATAAAAGAGTTAAGATCATCTTCTGTAATGCCGATATCGCCGTTAGAAGGTTCCCACCATGTTTTACCTGTAGGATACCAGTTTCCTTTTCCGTCGTCATCAACCATATCCTCATAAGTCGCGGATGGATCGTAACATGAATAAAATCCCTGTTTCTTACCATAGTTTCCGTTATCAGGAACCCATGTCTTTGAATTTCCTGCGCCTCCAGCGAGCATATCCCACATATCGCCTGTAACAAAAGCCGCATGGAATTCCGAGATATCGAATGTCGCAGGATCTCCGTATACGGCACCTCCGCGAGTCATTACACCGAATTTCACTTCATACGTTCCTTCGAACGCCATTTTCAGAGTTACCTTACTATCCTGGCTTCTTCCCATCGGATGCTCCCATAGTGGAGTATATTTCTTATCCATCTTGCTTTCAAGATGGATAAGATTAGGATTCGAAGCGTCAGGAGTGATCGTATATGCCAGTCCTTCTATAAGATCATCTGCCGTAACATCCGGATTTTCCTTTTCAAACGTTTCAGGAGAACAAGCCGGCAGCAACATAATCAGTCCCAGTAGTGGGATATATTTTTTAGAAAATACTTTTTTCATGGTTACTTAATTTTAATTGTTTATTACCATCCGGCATTCTGTTTAAGGACTCCGTTTGAAAGAGTAATCTGATTCTCAGGAATCTGCATAAGACCTTTTTTGCTTGTGATATTATCTTTTCTTATCACTACGATCTCTTCCTGATTACCTGTAAGAACAGAAAGTCCGGATTCTTCTATCTGAGAAGCTGCATAATCGACACCCTGACGTAACAGATCCCAGTAACGCTGTCCTTCGAAAGCAAATTCATACATACGTTCTTTCATGATATTCTCTTTTGTCGGAGCAACACCTGTCGATACGTTTGCGCGCAGACGTACTTCATCAAGACACTGTTGTGCACCTTTTGAAGCTGTACCGCCAAGTTCCGCCGCCATAAGAAGAACGTCCGCATAACGAAGAACCACAAACGGCTGATACTGTTTTTCCTGTACCGGACTTGTCACAGCCTGTTCAGGAACAGAGGAAATACCGTCGAAATAACATGTAGGCGTATATTTCTTAACCGTGTAACCTGTATACTCACGCTGATCTTTAAGGAAGTCAGTGAATCCTGGAAGAGAGGAAATACCTTCACCGACGATATCAATGATAGATGCTTCACGTCTGGAATCACCAGCTTCATAAGCTTTCCACATTTTTGGATGTACGGTACAACAACCCCATCCGTTACCGTAAGGAGATGACCAGAATTTACGAAGACCCATCATGACAAGCCAGCGGTTACCGTCAAAATCACCATCGTTGTAACGGTCGTCTGTATAATTGAATTTCATCTGAAGTATAACTTCGTCATTGATTTCTTTATACGTAGTCTGATCTGAATCCCATGCCTGAGCATCTTGCTGCGACACGCTTGAAGAAGCCGGCCAAAGATCTTTGAAATCAGGAAGAAGAGAATATTCTCCTGATGCGATCACTTCATCAAGGAAATTAACAACTTCCTGTTTTGTAATACCGGAAGGTTCTTTTCCGTAGAATCCTGTGTAGAAAAGATATACACGTGCCATAAGAGCCTGTGCCGCGTATCTTGTGATACGTCCGTCATTCAGTTCTGCGTTTCTTTTCGGATATGCGTCAGCAGGAATATTCTGTGCCGCATATTTAAGATCTTCAAAAATCACTGCATAAACATCGTCAGGATCTGCCTGTGGCATGTTTTCATCAGTAGGTTCAGTAAGCAGCGGGATATTTTCCCAGAGTCTTACCATATCGAAATAACAAAGTGCTCTAAGCATTCTGCATTCTCCCATCACTCTGCCCTGTACCGCTTCGCTGTTCCACATTATCTGTCCTATATTATCGTATTTGATAAGTTCGTTACAGCGATATACACATTTATAATATGAATCCCATGGTGTTTCAAGCAAACTTGTACCTGCCGCATATCTGTTGATATCGAAACGGTCGAGTATAGAATAGTTAGCAGCATCCTGAACTCCTGTCCCGGCAAGACATTCATCTGCCATAAGTTCAGAAGCTATATAGAAGCCCCATGTGTCATCAGACGTAGTTCTTTTCCATCCGTTGTAACAACCGATAAGAGCAAGTTCCGCGTCATCTACAGACTTATAAAAATTTCCCGTATTTGACTCTGTCTTGGATTCCACATCGAGAAAATCGTCACAGGAAGTAAGCGACATTCCTGTAAAAGCGGAAACCAGAACATATAGATATATTTTTTTCATATTCATTAGAATTTAAGATCATGATTAGAAGTAAAGATTAACACCAACCAGGAATGTGCGCGGACGAGGATAGAAGCCCTGATCAACTCCGTAAACCCAGCTTTCAGAACCGTAACCGATTTCAGGATCCATACCGTTGTATTTTGTGAATGTAAATGCATTCTGGACCTGTGCATATACTCTTGCTTTAGATATATGTTTCATACTGAATGCCTTTGCAAAATCATAACCGATAGTGATATTGCTGATGCGCAGATAATCGCCATCCTGGATATAAAGATCTGAGAACATCCAGTTGTCAGTAGAGTTTGTTACTCGTGGCACTCTGTTTGAAGTTCCTTCGCCTGTCCATCTGTTTAGGATGTCAGTTGTATAGTTAGCCTGTTTATTACTTATCTGTCTGAAAGACTGTACGATTTTATTTCCTGCAACACCTGAAGCCATAAGTCCGAAATCAAAACCTTTCCAGTCAAGATTGATAGAGAAGCCATATGTGAATTTTGGAATACCGCAACCAAGGTTAACACGGTCATCTTTATTGATTACACCGTTTTTATCAGTATCCACATATTTTACGTCTCCCGGTTGAGGATTTGACTGAAGCACTCCGTTACCTGCTGCAATCCAGTCTTTGATCTCTTGTTCATTCTGGAAGATTCCTGCTGTCTTGTAACCCCAGAAATATCCTATAGGAAGACCGTTTTGTGCTCTGTAAAACTCTTCTGCATTATCGTAAAGAACACCTGTAGTACCGTGGATGATACCGTCTTCTGTCGGAATATCAATAACTTCATTTTTATTGAAAGCTCCGTTAATGCCTAGAGAATAATAGAATTCCTTACCGATTTTGTCATTCCATGTAAGTGCAAGTTCCACACCGGTATTTTTTACATTACCACCGTTTATGAAAGGTGCGCCTGTACCTGCTGTTGAAAGGATAGGAGCTTCTACAAGCCAGTCTTTTGTTGTTTTGATATAGAAATCTCCGACAAGACCAAGGCGTGAATCAAGGAATCTTGCGTCAAAACCGATATTTGTCTGTTCTGAAGTTTCCCATTTGATATTTTCATTTGCAAGACGGCTTGGATATGCACCCTGAAGATAGCCAGGGCTCGTTGCACCTGATACAGTACCGAAAGTATAATATCCTAAATAAGAGATAGGAGCCATATACTGGAAATTGTTGATATTGTTGTTACCAACCTGACCCCAGCTCGCACGCAGCTTAAGGAAGTCAAGAACAGACTGAGATTCCTCAGCCCATTTTTCATTCGTGATAGTCCATCCTGCAGATACTGAAGGGAACCATCCCCATCTGTTACCTTTTGCAAATTTTGAAGAACCGTCATGGCGAAGTGTAGCATTCACCATATATTTTTCTTTCCAGTTCCATCCAAGACGACCGAATTGAGAAGAATTTCGGGTGCTGTCCCATGGTTTTCCGGATGCATTAAGACCATTGTCTTTCGACTGAGCAGTACCGTTGTTTACGTAAGCGTATTCCCAGCTTCCGAATCCGTTGGAAAGCATAGAGTTTTTTGCACCAACATCAGAACCGTCAGTCATCGACAATTCCATACCAAGTAAAGCGTTAAAAGCATGATCTCCCCAGTTCCAGTTATATGAAGCTGTATTCTGCCATGTAGTTGTATAACCGTTACCCATACTCTGTTCTGCATAATCCTTATCTTTATTTGTATAAGAATCGAATTCATATCTAGGAGTATAACTTCTGTAATCATAAGAAGTATAAACAAGAGCAAGAAGTGTTTTGATCTGAAGATTTTTTACCGGTTCAACCTGTAGATAGATGTCACCGGCGAAAGTATTGTTTCTGTTCTGCGACTGAGAAAGTGTCATCATCTGTCCGTAAGGGTTTCCGTCACCTCCGTTCCAGTCGGAAGATGCTGTAGAATTGTAAGGAGAACCATAAGCTCCGTTGTCACTGTAAATAGGAGCAAGTGGAGATGTATTGAACGCAGAGTAAAGTCTGTTGCCATTGTGACCGTTACCTTCGTCATTCATATTTCTGAACTTTTTATGAACGAAACTTACATGTTCTCCGACTGTAAGGATCTTATTCAATAATTTATGTTCTGAATTGACACGGAAATTATAACGTTCGAAGTTTGATACGTCTTTTCCTCCTACTACACCTTCCTGCTGCATGTAGCCGGCAGATATAGCGTAGTTTGATGTTGCGTTACCTCCGTTTACACCAAGATTATAGCTCTGTATCGTTGCATTGTCTTTAAGCATAGCATCAATCCAGTCAGTGTCATAAATCTGTCCGTTTGGACCGTATATGCTATTGTAGCTGCTCCAGTCGTAAGCACTTTCGCCCGAGTTAAGAGCCTGCTCGTCCATAATCATCATATATTCTTCCGAATTAAGCATATCAACTTTCTGTGTAGTTTTCTGTAC
>CAMTON010000069.1 GCA_947074105.1 uncultured Bacteroidales bacterium | reverse complement strand
TACCCCATACTCGGCGCATTGCCATACATCTCTTTATAAATACGTGAGAAATGCGACATATTTTTGAAGCCCACATCAATGATTACGTCTTTCACTTTTTTTCCCTCTCTGACTATCATATCATGGGCTACTTCAAGACGTTTTCTGACTATCCATTTTTCAGGAGTCAGATCACTTAGTTTTTTAAAGTCGCGTTTGAAGGTTGTCAGACTGCGTCCTGTATAACGTGCAAGTTCGTCAAGGCTGAGGTCATACATATAGTTTTCGTTAAGAAAATCAAGTATATCAATTTTCCATGCATTTGTAAAATCAAATAGTGAAGCATAGATATTTTTGTCGGCATTAAGAACTACATAAAGACCTTCAATGATTTTCATGTTAAGCCACTGTTCGGTAGGCTCTACATCGGAATTAAAGAAAGGTTTTATAGAATCGAAAAGACTCTGAACATCCGGTGTTACGTTTAGTTTTACAATACTTTCTTTTCTACGCTTTACGTCAGTGGGAATAGTATCCGGTTCAAGTTTGCGGTAGAAATCAAGTAAAAGTTTTCTGGTGAATCTTAAAAGTATCGACTGATAGTAATTATTCTTCTTGCAGCTTCGCTTATGCATCATGACTCTGACGTCACGGCGTATGAAGGCGCAATCACCCTCTTTCAGAATAGTCCTTTTACCTTTATCAATAAATTCGACCTCACCCGAACAGATATATAATAAACAATGTTCGGGGATTCCCGCATCGCATACCGTATCTTCAATAGATCTGAAGTTCAGGAAGATATTTGAATAGTTAATGCTCTGATATGCCATAGTTTTACTTTTAAACAAAAATAAGATATTTAATTTACACCTCCGCCCAAAGCCTGATATAATGAGATACAGGAGTTTATCTCACTATATTGATTGGATATCAGAGAAAGCTGTGCCATAAGCAGATTCTCCTGAGCTATAAGCACCTGAAGATAGTCTGATGAACCTCCTTCCATAAGCAGTTTTGTAGATTTTACGGTTCTCTCAAGAGACGTAACCTGATTTCTGCAGTAAACCGACCTTTCTGTGAATGTCTGCATCTGAGTATATGCTGTATTCACTTCAGCTCCAGCATCAAGAAGTGTCTGACGGAAATTAAGTTTAGCTTCTTCCTGTTGCGATTGTGCTATCTTATATTTTGCTCTCAGTCTGCCGTTCTGAAATACAGGTTGGGTAAGCGATGCCATCGCATCCCACATAAACTTACCTGGATTTGTAACAACGAAAGCTAAATTTGTCCATCCCGCATTTCCTCCCAGAGTAAGGTCCGGATAAAAATCCGCACGAGCTTCATTTACCATATAAAATGCCGCTGCTATAGCCAGTTCAGCCTGACGAACATCAGGACGCATTGAAAGAAGTTGAACCGGAATTCCTGCTTCGGTAACAGCCGGTGCTTTCCAGTCGTACAAAGAATTTGTTTCTATTGTTTCAACAGGGTTTCCTAAAACCAGAGAAAGAGAATTTTCTGTTTCCTTAATCTGCTGCCGGATAATCAAAGCAGAAGCAAGAACTCCGTTATAATCAGCTTCTGCCTGCGATACTGCTGCATCGGTATATTGTCCTGATTCCATAAGCAGTTGCATTGTGCGGTGAGTCTCTTTACGTATCTCCGCGCTCTGCAGTGTTAGAGAATATTGTTCACGCAGCATAGCCAGCGTATAATACTGAGATGCAATCGTAGCGATAAGTTCCACTTTTACACCCTTTTGATATTCATGACTATTTTCAACAACAACCTTCGCTCTTTGTTTTGCATTACGCAATCTGCCGAAGATATCGATCTGCCAGCTTGCCGATACAGGAAGATTATATGTATAATTCACTGAATTATTTCCGAACTGCATCCCGCTCCCCAGAGGTGAAACTCCAAGAGAGGGAAGAAAAGCAAGTTTTGCCGCTTTAAGCGAAGCGTCTGCCTGTTCTGTTCGCAGTCTGGCGATACGGATATCCGTATTATTTTCCAGTCCGTAGCTGATAAGTCCCTTCAGTGTTTCGTCGGTAAATATCTCCTGCCATGGCAGAAATGCCATATTTACGGAATCGGCGTAAAGGCTGATATCGCCGTAAATACCTTCGCAGTTCACATCATCGGGAGAGGAGTAATTTTTAAAAAGTCCGCATCCCGACATTGACACGGAAATCAGAATGACTGATATTATATTAATAGTGGTTTTCATCTTAACTTATTGTTTCTGTTTCCTCAATAGTTTCATAATCTTTCTTTTTTACATATCTCTCCTGAAGTGTCTGAAATGCAATGAAGAACACCGGTACGACAAAGAGTAGAGAAAATGTTCCGATCAGCATACCGCCTATGGCTCCCGTTCCGAGTGAAATATTACCTACTGCTCCGGCACCCGAAGAAAGGAAAAGTGGTAAAAGTCCGAAAAGCATTGTCAATACTGTCATCAGGATAGGGCGAAGACGCAGAACAGCAGCACTATATGCCGATTCCACAATTCCCATTCCTCCGCGTCGTCGTTCAAGCGCATACTGAACGATAAGTATCGAAGTCTTAGCCAGCAGACCGATAAGCATGATCACGGCTGTCTGCAGATAGATATTGTTTTCCAGGCCGAATAATCTTGTAAACAGGAAGCTTCCCATAAGCCCGAAAGGAACGGAAAGAATAACGGCAAAAGGGACAAGGAAACTCTCATAAAGTGAAGCAAGAATAAAATATATAAGTATTACAGATAGCAGATATATCAGTGAAGAACGTGCTCCGCTTGTCTGAGCTTCTTCACGGGAAATTCCACCGTATTCATAACTGTAGCCTACGGGCAGAGTCAGCTCCGCAACTTCGCTTACAGCTTTCATCACCTGTGAATTAGAATATCCCGCCCCGGGACTTACGCTTGCAGATATTGAACTGTAAAGGTTAAAGCGGGAAAGAATTTCAGAACCGTTTACGCTTTTGATATCGACAAACTGATTCAGCGGTGTCATATCTCCGTTGCCTACACGTACAAAAGTATTCGCAAGTGATGATTCGTCAAGACGGTAATCAGGAGACGACTGCATCATGACGCGGTATATCTTACCGAACTGATTGAAATTTGAAGCATAATTTCCACCGTAATAACTTCCCAGTACCGACATCACTTCATCCGATGTTATTCCGGCACGCATACATTTTGCCGCATCAACGTCAATGCTATACTGAGGAAAGTCAAGTGCGAACGAACTGTAGGCTGTAGCTACTTCATCTCTTTCGCGTAATGCCGTAAGGAATCTTTGCGATGCATGATAAAGATCTTCAATGCTTCCTCCTGTTCTGTCCTGCAGATGCATTTCAACTGCATTACCTGTTCCGTATCCCGGAATCATACCTTCCTGCAACACAAATATATCTGCCTCGGCTATATGCGCGAAAAGAGAATTGAAACGTGAAATCACCGCATTTCCTGTATGTTCTTTACCCGGACGTTCTCCCCAGTCTTTAAGACGAATAAAGAATGTACCATAACATGAACCCACTCCGGCCATGATTCCGGAGCCGTCTATTCTTGCATAAGTTTCTATTTCAGGTTGCTGTGTCACTATGGCTTCTATACGGTCCATAACTTCGGCAGTCTTCTCTATCGTGCTTCCCGGAGAGGTTCCTACGCTGATGAAAAGATTTCCTTTGTCTTCCTGCGGCACAAGTCCGGTACGTGTAGTCTGTATGAAATATCCGAATAGTATTATCGTGATGGCAAGTGCTGACCATGCTACCCGTCGATGACGAATCATAAATATCACTCCGCGTTTATACTTACCCAGTACAGCAGAGAAAGAAGCGTTATATGCCGCTCTTACACGGGCATTTATACTTTTGCTGCTGTGAGTGTCAGAACCCGGACGCAGTATCAGAACGGAAAGGGCAGGAACAATCGACAGGGCGCTAAGACTTGAAATAACTACAGCCACAGCCATCGTAACACCAAACTGAGTGTAGAAGACACCCGATGTACCTCCCATAAATGTAACGGGAATGAAAACGGCAAGAAAGACAAGAGATGTCGATATGATAGCTGTTGTCACTTCACTCATCGCGTCACGTGTAGCAAGAAAAGGAGAGCGGTAACCTGTATCGAATTTAGACTGAACTGCTTCTATGACTACGATAGAATCGTCGACAACGGTACCGATAGCAAGAACAATGGCGAAAAGCGTAAGCAGATTGATACTGAACCCTATCATATTCATGACGGCAAACGTCCCGATTATAGATACTATCATCGCAGCTGACGGTATCAGCGTACTTTTTATATCCTGAAGGAAGAAATATATCACAAGGATAACGAGTAAGATAGCCAGTATCAGAGTTTCTATAACTCCGCGCATCGAAGCGAAAAGAAATTCATTGGTGTTAAGATACACCACGATTTCTATCCCTTCCGGCATTGTCTTTTTTACTTCATCGTAAAGTTCGATGATCTTATTGTTTACTTCCGTTGTATTAACTCCGGGCATAGGATTGATAACGAAGTTAACACCGGGATTACCGTTTACGAATGTCTGGAAATTGTATGCCTGTGCTCCAAGGTCAATATCGGCCACATCTTTAAGGCGCAAAACATTGCCGTCACGGTCGGAACGGATAACGATATTCTCAAACTCAAATGTTTCTTTCAGACGTCCCTTATATTTCATCATATACTGGAACGTGTTTGCCGAACTCTCTCCTAAGGAACCGGCCGAGGCAACGAAATTCTGTTCATTAAGTACTTTTGAAATATCTGCAGGAGTAAGTCTGTATTGTGCCATGACATCGGGTTTCATCCAGATTCTCATGCTGTAAAGGTTACTGTTGGAACTTACGTTGCTTACTCCTTCGATACGTTTGATCTGAGGAAAAAGATTTATATCAAGCCAGTTTGCAATGAACGCTTCATCATAACGCCCGTTTGTACACATCACCGAAATGATCTGCATGTTGCTGTTCTGCCTTTTTTCTGTTATCACTCCGACTCTTACAACTTCGGCCGGAAGAAGTCCCATTGCTTTAGATACCCTGTTCTGCACATTTACGGCAGCTACATCGGGATTTGTTCCCTGTTTGAAATATACTGAAATAGTCGCTGCGCCTGCGTTTGTAGCAGTCGAGGTCATATAAATCATATTCTCAACCCCGTTAATACTTTCTTCAAGAGGGACAATGACACTCTGAAGAACGGCTTCCGCATCAGCTCCGGTATATGTTGTCGACACCTGTACGGTAGGAGGGGCGATATCGGGATACTGCTCGACCGGTAATGTCAGCAAAGCTACAATCCCGACAAGAAGAATTACAAAAGCTATGGATAACGCCATCACAGGGCGTTTTATAAACATATTATTTTTCATCATTATCTTTTAATCCGCATTAATTTATCGTCATTCCTTCACGTACAAGACCTACTCCGTCTGCAATGATCACATCGCCTTCGATAAGACCAGATAATGCTATATATTCATTTCCGCTGTTTGACGCAGAGACACTGATCTGTGATGACTGAGCCTTTCCGTCAACGACTTTATAAACAAGATATCTGTCCTGTATCCTTACTGTAGCGGATTGAGGTATCACAATGACTTCACTGTTTTCGGTGTTTATCCTGATATTTCCCGACGAACCGCTGAGAAGAAGTTTTTCCGGATTATCGAAGACAGCTCTTAAAGCGACAGAACCTGTATTGCGGTCAACCACACCGCTTATGCTTTCTATAAGCCCTTTATGCTGATATACGCTTCCGTCGCCCAGCACAAGTTCCACGTTACTCATATTATTAAGAGTCTGTTCCATCGAACCCCATTCGCGCATCATGGCAAGGGCATCGTTTTCGCTTACCGAGAAATAGACAAACATCTGAGAATTGTCGGATACATTAGTCAGAGGCTGAACAGTTTCTGGACCTACCAGTGCCCCCTGACGGAAAGGCAGCATTCCCGCGATTCCGTTAACCGGGCTTTTAACTTCTGTATATGACAGGTTATTGCGTGCATTAACCTCCGCTGCCTGACATTGTGCAAGAGTTGCCTCTGCGCTGAGCATAGCGTTTTCGGAAGTAAGCAGTTCATATTCGGAGATTACTTTCTCACTGAAAAGTCTCTGTCTGCTTTCATAATTAAGTTTTGCTGACGAAAGTGCGGCCTGTGCGGCTTTCACATTTGCCACTGCCTGATTAAGAGCTACTTTATAAGGTACCTGATCGATAACGAAAAGTATCTGTCCTTTTCTGACATTCTCACCTTCCTTGATATTGACTTCCATTATTGCTCCTGATACCTGAGGACGTATCTCCACATCCTGACGTCCCTGTATGGAAGCCGAATATTTTGATGACGTATTGATACTTGATTTCTCTACGGTTCTGGTTTTCCATTCCCTGCCCTGAAGTGACTGTTGATTGCCTTCGCTGTTGCAGCTTACAAAAACTGCTGCAATAAGCAGAAATAAAAATGATTTGATTTTGAGTAAGCGATTCATATCTTCCGGTTTATGCTATGAGTTGATTTATTATACTTTTATTTCATTTACAAAAGTATAAAGGAGCTATGACTGTCGCTTTGCTGAAAAGACCTTTTGGATTTGCTGAAAAGACCGATTTATTGTTGGAAGCAGAAAGGTTGGAATAGAGGAGGGAAAATTACTCCGATCGATTGACTATCTTGAGGAGATTGAAAAATTGCTTCCGGAACTTCCGGAAAGTTCGCGCGAATTATTAAAAAACAAAAAGGTGATTATGGATAAAAAAACAGGATCCGGAATATAATCCGAATCCTGTTTTTTGTCTTATAACATTTATGTCTTTATTGTTTTTTTTCTTCTGAATAAATTTCTCATGCTGCCTTCCGGTATCTGCTGAAGAAGAAGAGCCATGGTTATGATAAAAATCCCTGTTACCGTAGTTACTGACGGTTGTTCTCCTGCAATTAATATCCAGCTAAGTATGCTTCCCGTTACCGGAATAATGAACTTAAGCATATTAAGTTCCGAAACTTTCACTCCGGGTTTCTGAAGTTCACCGTACCATAATGAGAATGATGCCGCGGAAATAAATGAAAGCCATAAAAGAGCTCCGTAAAACTCAGTGGGATAAATCTTTATTTCCGGTTTTTCAACAATGAAAGATGTGATAAGCAGCATTATTCCTCCGGTGAAATTGGCGAAAGAAGTCAGAGCGACGGGAGATATCTTAGCACCTTTCTTTTTGACAACCATTATATTGGTAAAGCTTCCGATTATATTACTTAATACAAGAAGTCCGACTCCCGTGTAAAAAGAACTATTATCTGCATCCATTCCGCCTTTGGAAGCACTTATAAAAACTATTCCCGAAAGGCCCAGTAGTATAGCCGATATCTTTCTGGGAGTCATACGGTCATTCTTTAAAGTAAGATGTGCCATTACTGCGATAAACAGCGGACCGGCACCGACAATAATTGACGATATTGCCGCGGGAACTCTGTTGAGACCCATAAAGAAAAGTCCGTATTGCAGAAAAGTCTGAATAAAAGCGAACAGAAGCATAAAACGCCAGTTCTTAAGTTCCTTTCTTAAATCTATCCTGTTGATCAGCATTACAGGAATAAGCAGCATTCCTGCCAAAGTAAAACGCATTCCTGAAAGAAATATCGGTTCTGCGTACTGAAAACCGATCTTGGCTCCGGCAAAAGCGGAACCCCATAACAAACATGCAAGTATTGCTCTCCATTTCATGGCGCAAAGATACACAAAATCAATCTGTTGAGAAAATGGCAGATATGCATAAGAGTAGGGATTTATTATCTTTAAGTTCTTATTTGGGAATGTTATGATATAAAAGATCAGAGTTTTATTTATAAAAACGCTGATCCTTATTTTTATTTATGTGTTCCGAGATAAGCATCTATCACAACCGAATCATTTGGATTAACCCTGTTATAAAGTGTACCGTTAAGATTTAATTTCGTTATGACATCAAAACCGCTTATCCATTTCTGATCTGTCAGTTTTATATTAAACGGATTTTCCGCTTTCGGAATCCACATATATTCTTCATCTCTATTAAAAAAATCAATTTTTTCAATAAATATAAATTCAGACTTAATTTCATAATTGACAAAATTTGTCAGATTCCATTCTTTTTTATCAGCGAAATCAGTAATGGCAAGTCTCAGACAATATATTGAATCAAGTTTTACTGAAATGGTAAGTATATTCGCTCTGTCACAACTCACCCCCGGTTCCGATAATCCGGAAATCTGACTGTAAACGAATCTATCATTGTAATCAGCATTAAAAAACGAAACATATTTACTGTTGATTGTTCCATCGAATTCTCCCCAGTACCATACATTCTCATCCGGTACTGTGGTAACAAGATCTTGTTCCTCACTTTCACATGATATAAAAGTGACAGGTAATAACAGTAAGCAGATTACCTTCTTTATTATATGCATAATTTCAGAATTTAAAATGAATAATTTATTAGGATGCAAATGTAGTTTATTTGAAAGATGAGGTGATAAGGTGTATTGTAAATATAATTAAAAATATTATATTTTATTTAACAGGAGGGAGGGGATCTGACAGGTGATAAAGAGTTTTATTTCTAAAGCAAAAATCAATTTTCAGAGAATAAACTTTTTTATTTCCCCCCACAAAATTCCTGCACATGGCCATGTGTAGTCTAGACTTGCCAGGTGCAGAGAAACAGACATTTTTTTTGGGGGAAATTGGTTCCCTCCGGATATCTGGGACAGATCATGTATAAAAGAATACAAAACAAAACCCGGAAGATAAAAAATGATTTATCTTCCGGGTTTAATTTTCAGGATTATATGATTATTCCGAAGAATGAATTATCAGTCGATATTGATAAGATTGTAGTTCTGTGTTCCGAGACCTATCTGTTCGCCGTAAACAAGGGTGTGGATTCCGTTTCTTGACTCCATACGTTCTACAAGATGTTTCTTGCCGTGTTCCGTAGATTTATAAACCTGATCAACACATGCTTTATCAAGAGCTACGGGATCAAGAGAAGCCAGGATACCGACATCGCTCATCTGTGCCGGAGCCGGATTTGCGTCACAGTCGCAGTCTACTGAAAGGTTATTCATAACATTTATGTAAAGTATCTTATCGCCGCAATGATCGGTTATCGATTTTGCCGACTCAGCCATAGATTCAAGAAAATCATCCTGAGGAGGAAGCTGGCTCCACATCTCTCTTGCGTTTTTTGTCTTTCCTGCTGTGTGTACCCATGCTTTCCCTGATGAAGATGCTATACCTATCGATATGTTTTTCACAGCACCGCCGAATCCGCCCATGGCATGACCTTTGAAATGAGAAAGTACTACGGTAAAATCATAATTAGGATAGTTGGCACCGACAAAGTTTTCTTTCAGATGTTTTCCACCGTTAACCGGAAGACTAACTTCACCGTCAGCATCCATGATATCGACTTTCGCTATGGCCGTGAATCCGTGATCTGCGGCAGCTTTAAGATGTTTTTCCGTATCAGCGCGATTGCCTCCGTAGGCGGTGTTACATTCTACAATCACCCCGTTGACTTTCTTTACAAGATCACCGATAAGAGCCGGCTTCAGATAATTGTGGCCGCCTGGTTCGCCTGTTGAAACTTTTATGCAGACATTTCCGTTTGCCTCACGTCCGAGTGCTTCATATATTTTTACAAGAGATTCGGGTGTTATCTCTTTTGTCATATAGACATTTGCCGTTTCGGAGCTCTGAGATGTCTGAGACTGGTTTTCAGTGTTTGTCTGCGCTTCTGTTTTTGTGCAGCTAAACATCATTAATGCGATAATCGCAAGAAATAACGTACTCTTTTTCATAATATATTAAAGATTGATTTTTACTTTTTCCTTAAGCCATTTCTCTACATGAGGTTTCGCTCTGTCGACAGAACTACCGTTTGAAAGAAATCCTTCGCGGCTTTCATATTTAGAAGTATATTTTGTGAAATCTTTAAAACACTGTTGAGCACCTCCGCCTCCGTGAGTGCAGAAAGGCACAAGAGTCTTTCCTGAGAAATCATAGCTTTCGATAAATGTAAGGACAGCCATAGGCATAGTTCCCCACCAGTTAGGATAACCTATGAATATGATATCATAGTCGGCAAGATTGTCAATCTTTCCGCTTATCGCAGGTCGTTTTCCTGCTTCTTTCTCGGCTTTAGCTTCATCTACACAAGTATTATAATTTGAAGAATATGGCTTAACCGTTTTTATTTCAAACATATCCCCTTTGGTAAGATCGCTGATCTGTGATGCAATCTCTTTGGTGTTTCCGGACCAGGAGAAGTAAGCGACAAGTGCTTTCTGCCCGGATTTTTCGCTCTGTGCGTTAATGTTTAATGTCATCATAACAATAAATAGCAATAAAATTGTTTTCAGTTTCATAATAAAAATTGCATTTAATTTTTCAATTATAAAACTACAGCTTTTATATATGTCTGATGATAAACATTTTACTGATGATTGTATACAAATTACTGAAATTAATTAATATCAGATTTTATCTGTAATGTAATTCCGTTGTTTTAATATTGTCATACTCTACCGTTTATTTTGCCTTATACATTATAAGAATTTATGAAGATTTTATTTATAATCCGGGGTGAAGGAAGAGGGCATCTGACACAGGCCATATCTTTGCGCAGAAAGCTTGAAAATGATGGTCATGAAATTGTAGGAGTAATGGTAGGCAAAAGCAATACAAGAGATCTGCCGGAATATTTTACTGAAAAGATAAAGAGTCCGGTTGTGACTTTCTACAGCCCTAATTTCATTCTGTCTTCAAATAACAAAAAGGTTCATCTGCTCTCAAGTATATTCTAAACCTGTATGATATTAATAAATATATCAGAAGCATAAACCTTATAAATAAAAAAATCATAGATAGCCTGGCCGACATAGTTGTCAATTTCTATGAACTGCTTACCGGACTGACGTATTTGTTACACCGTCCGAAGGCACTAATGATATGTGTGGCTCATCAGTATCTTTTTCTGAATCCCGATTTTAAATCTTCTTCCGTCAACCGCATTTCAAAACTGCTTCTGAATCTTTACACCCGTATGACTGCGATAGGGTCGGTAAAGAAACTGGCCTTGTCTTTTCGTAAGATGAAAGATTCTGAAGAGGAATCTATTATCGTAGTTCCTCCTTTAATAAGAGATGAAGTGCTTAATTTAAAGATCAGGCGAGGCGAATATCTTCACGGTTATATTCTTAACAACGGTTACAGTGAAGAGATATGCAAATGGCATATTAAGAATCCGGATGTCAAAATGCATTTTTTTCGTGACAGGAAAAGCAAAACGGAAGATATTATTCTAAATGATAACCTATGCTTTCATAAGCTGGATGATAGAAGCTTTTTTAAATATATGTCGGGAGCAAAGGCATTTGCAACCACAGCCGGTTTTGAATCTGTATGTGAAGCTATGTGTATGGGAAAAACTTCATATGCAGGATACCGGATTTTCCAACATAAATCACTGCCTGCCGGAAACCATATTTATAAGCACTTGTTTAAATAACGGCTGACTGAATTATAATCAGAACGTCTTTCACCGACATTTATAACCTTAAATAATTATTTGTTATGACTGAGAAAAAATATCATCCGGTTGTGCAGGAGCTTATAGATATGATTGCGGAATATGGTTGGCAGAAAAACTTTGAAGATGCATTAAAAAGTGCCAATTCACTTAATGTAGTCGAGTTTGAAGATATAAATACATTAGATGACTATTTCAAATGTATAAGTGATATGCTTACATGGATACCTATGGAACGACCAGACGGTCTGAACGTACATTTCCATATAGGGAAATTTTATTTTTTACTTCAACAGCCTTCAGTATTTCAACTGCAGAGCAGTATTGTTCCACATGATGTACCGCCCCCGCTTACTCCGTTGTCAGCATGGATGACCCGATGGGCTGATGAATACGGAAAGTTTCTTGATACTCCGGAATCACTCACTCCGGAATCAGAAAAATCGTTTTATGACCTTCCTGTCTATAATATGCATGAGTATATACGTCCTCACGGCGGATGGGGTACATTCAATAAATTTTTTGCACGCCGCACAAAACCGGGTTATCGACCTGTTGCAGCTATAGCAGATCAAACAGTGATTGTTTCTGCAGCGGATTCCACAATTGAAGGACAGTGGGAGATACGGTCTGACTCACAAGTCTGCGTTAAAGGGATAGTGTGGAAAATCGAGGAACTTCTGGAGGGAAGTCCGTATAAAGACCGTTTTAAAGGAGGAATGTGGATGCATGCTTTTCTGAGCACTAACGATTATCATCGTCAGCATGCTCCGGTAGGAGGTAAAGTGCTTGAAGCACGCACCATCATGGGTGCGGTATATGCTAAAGTCATTACGGAACCGCTTCCGGGACAGAAAGATAAGAATCAGCTGACTATTAAGCGAACTATAGTTGCTACCGATGAAGCCGGATATCAGTTTATGCAGGCCCGCGGCCTTGTTGTAATAGAATCTGAAATAGGTCTTGTAGCTGTAATGCCTATAGGAATGTCGCTCGTCTCATCAGTTATTCTTACGGCAGAAGAGGGTGTCACTCTGCAAAAAGGGGAAGAGATATCCTATTTTCAGTTCGGAGGTTCAGATATAGTTCTGATATTCGAACAGGCGTCAAATGTCGATATCACGGCAATGGCCGGTCAGCATTATAAAGTGGGAAGGGTAATAGGAAAGGCATATCCTGCCGGTAAATAAATCTGAAATTATGATTTCCGGATCTGTCGTTAACTAACCGAAGAGGCAGGTCCGGGAATATAATATATTCTTAAAAGAATAGCAAAGATCATTCTTTTTTGCTTTTACGTTTTTTCGGTTTCGGTACAGGTGTATTTTCCTCAAGGAGTCTTACAACTTCGTTGACAAGATCGGTGTCTTCGATATCAAGGATATAATATGGTTTTGCTCCGGGAAAAGGGAAACCGTGTCGCACCCCTTCCATAAGAGGAGCGATAGCCGGAAGCTGTTTTACAAAGACTGTATTATCACAAACAAGCATTATGGGTTTGTCATTTGCATATACACAATATTCACCAAACATTTTTGTATATCTTATTTTAGCTTCCACTTCATAAAGACATTCTATTACGAATTCTATATAATCGTTTGTTGTTGCCATATTATGTGTTTGAAAAGAGTTTATAATATACAATTTTAATACAAAAAGAGGAAACGGGAAATTATTTTACTGATAATGAGTGTGTAAATTATTAAGAATCCCTGAATCATTAGACTATTATGCTTTTTATTTGGACTATATTTTTATTCATAAAATGATTTATACGATAGATTTGTCGTATCGGTAAGTATCGGAAAGAATGATACCGATGTAGTTAAATATATAAATTTAGGTTGTTATGATTAAACGTTTCTTTTTAGTGATGACGCTGCTGTCATCAGTTATGCTTTATGCGGAAAATAAAGTATGCCAGGTGCCTGAACATCTTAATTCAGAAGATAAATTCTACTCAAAATATCTTGATGCAAGCGGGCTGGCTGTTCTGGCTTCTGCTAAAGTAGATGATAAAGCATTGTTTGTCGCGCAGGATATCCTTAATGATATGCTTTCTAAAGATAAAAGAATTGCAGAATATATGGCCTCTAAAGGTTGTAAGGTTATGATAATCGGACATCAGGAAGAAACACTGGATCTGCCTGAATACCGCCATCTTGCAACAACGGAAGAGCAGAGGATATATCTTAATAAGCGTGCCCGTGGTTTTGGCGGGAGTCCGGAAGATGATTTCAGTGCAAGCTGCGGAGAGGAGAATCTTCTGTTTCTTGAGAGTGACAGATATGTAGGTGAGAATATTCTTATTCATGAGTTCGCACATCTTATTCAGATGGTAGCTCTTAATAATATAGATGAGGATTTTGAGCCGAAACTTAAAGAACTATATGCAAAGGCTCAGAAAAATAAAGCATGGGAGAATACTTATGCGATGGAAAATCCTGAAGAGTATTTCGCTGAAGCAGTTCAGTCATATTTCAACGCCAACAGATATGCCAAACCTACCAACGGAATCCACGGTCAGGTAAGCAACAGAAAAGCACTGAAGAAAAAAGACAGAGAGATGTATGACCTGTTGTCGAAATATTTCGCGCCGATAAACAAGTCATATTGTAAATAAGAATAACGGGATTTCGCTTGTCCCGGAAACTGAGTCTGATTATTATTTATGTCAAAGAGTAAACCGTCATATCGGTTTACTCTTTTTTTATTAACGGTAGGAGCTTACTGTCTTGTTCTGATTTATGAAGTCAAAGACCACATAGTTGAATTCATCAGGATTATCCATATTGGCACAGTGTCCGGCATCACTTATAATATGATGAATACTTTTCGGATCACTGTTATACCATTTATGTGCTGTCTTAAGAGCCAGTTCACTGTCCTGTTCTCCGGTAAGTATCATCATAGGGAATGTGCGGCTATAGCTTTCTCTTTCCTTTATCACATTACCCAGACCTGCCATTGTCATGAATGATTTTCGGGAGAATCCTTTTGTACTTCTGTAAAACTTAGTTTTAGATTCTTCTTTTGCGACAGAAACAGCAGCGGTATATTTTCTGAAAGAGTCAAAAGAGAAGAGAGCTTTAAATATCCAGCTTATTATAGCATTTCTCTGCGCTTTGTTGATTTCCGGATATATATGATTTATATCATATCCTCCTACCGCAGTTAATGTCTGTGTTTTTTCAGGATAACGCAGAGCGAAATATTGAGCGATAAGTGAACCCATAGACACTCCTACTACATGTATTCTGTCAATATTTTCACTTATAAGAATCTGATTAATGTGGTCGGCAGAACTGTCGATTTTGTCTTTTGATTTGCCTATTGAAGAAAGGCCGTGACCTATCATATCGATAGTGATAACATTATAATGTTCTGAAAAGAAATTTATCTGACTGTCGAAACAGGTATGGTCGCTGAAGGCAGGGTGAAGAAACAGGATAGTTTCTTTATCTTTTCTGTTACTTGTAAAATAGTGTATTTCAGTGTCGTTAAGTCTAAGTGTTTTATTTTTCATCGTGGTTTTCATCGTCCTTGCAGGGTATTGAGAGAGTAAAGATAAGATTCCCGATTGTTTTTTCGATGTTAAGTAGTGTATTTAACACAGTTATAATACAGATAATAAGGATAATAGGATAAAAAAGGCACTCCGGAGGTTTCCGGAATGCCTTAGTCGGGTTTTATAGACTTTCGAACAATAGATACTTGTCTCTTTTTAGTCTCTTTTAATGTAAAAAAGTAATTGTCTTATGTAATATCTTATTTCTTTACCAGAAGATCATTTTTATAAGTGAAAGGTACTGTAGAACGGATATCTGTGGAAGAAGAACCGATATAAGCTTTGAATTTGCCGGAAGCCACATTCCAGTCTCCGATAGCTTCATCGTAATATTTAAGATCTCCGGCTTTTACGATGAAAGAGACTTCTTTCTGTTCTCCCGGCTGAAGAGCGATTTTATCAAAACCTTTCAGCTCTTTTACAGGACGCATGATCTTGCCTGTTTCATCACCGATATAAAGCTGGATAACTTCTTTCCCTGCGGTCTTTCCGCTATTTTTTACAGTAACGTTTATTCTGATCTCTTCATTTCCGGAAAAAGATTTTGCCGAAGCAGAAGCATTGCCGTATTCAAAAGTAGTATAGCTCAATCCGTGACCGAAAGAGAACAGAGCAGGTATCTTTTTAGTATCGTGCCAGCGGTAACCGACAAGTATATCTTCCTTATATTCCTGCATTATGCTGTCGCCAGGATAAGAGATTTCGCCGAATGCATGAGCACCGCAGTCTGAAAGCTTAGCAGGGAATGAGAATGGGAGTTTCCCGCTGGGATTTACTTTTCCGCTTATTACGTTAGCCAGGGATTTACCTCCCATCGAGCCAAGATACCAGCCTTGTACGATAGCAGGAATCTTATTTACCCAAGGCATTTCAACTGCATTTCCGCTTAAAAGGACAAGAACGATATTAGGATTCACTTTCTGAAGTTCTTCGATAAGTTCATTCTGCCCGAAAGGTAAGCCGTAGCTCAGGCGGTCGCCGCCTTCACAGTCCTGATAATGGTTTTTGTTAAGACCTCCTACCATAATGACAACATCAGCTTTTTTTGCCATCTCAACAGCTTCATGCCTTAAAGATTCTGTTACTGATTGTGGTATTTCTTCGATATTTCCGTACATAGGTCTTCCGGAAGCATATCCCTGAGCGAATTTTATCTTATCACCATACATCGAACGTAAGCCTTCAAGAGGTGATATCATATCTTTTACCTTAAGTTCTGAAGAACCGCCTCCTTCGTTAAGGAAACGTACCGCATTATCTCCGACAACAAGTATGTTGTTGTATCTGTCTGCCTGCAGAGGCAGAAGTTTTTCAGCTTTTCTGGAAGGGGAGGAGTTTTTCAACAGAACGATGCCTTCATTTCCGATCTCTTCCGCTACGCTGTAATGCTCAGGAGTTGCAACTGCACCGAAAGGTTTTTCCGGATTCATTGCAGTACGGTATAAAGTACGCAGAATTCGCGTCGCCTTATCATTGATTGTTGATTCCGGGACTTCTCCGTTCTGAAGCATTGTCAGATATGGCTTAGCAAGATAATAGTCATCGTAAGTGAATTCACTTTCAGTTGTAAGACCGTTGGTGTATGATCCCATTTCCATATCAAGACCATACATAGCAGCCTCATAAGTATCATGACATCCGCCCCAGTCAGTAACTACAACACCGTCGAAACCCCAGTCCTGTTTAAGTATCTTATTAAGAAGGAAATCGTTATGACAGGCATGCTGTCCGCGAACTTTATTATAAGCTCCCATTATCGACCAGGCTTCACCTTCCAGAACGGCAGCTTTAAAAGCAGGAAGATAGATTTCATGAAGAGCTCTGTCGCTTAATCTTACATCTATATGACCTCTCCATAATTCCTGATTATTCAGAGCGAAATGCTTTACGCATGCAGCTACTCCGTTTTTCTGAAGTTCCTGAATATAAGGAACGCAAAGAATACTTGCCAGATAAGGATCCTCTCCCATATATTCGAAGTTGCGTCCGTTCATAGGAGTACGGTATATATTTACACCCGGACCGAGAAGGATATCTTTTTTACGGAATCTTGCTTCTGCGCCTATCGCTCCGCCGTATGCTCCTGAAAGTTCGGGACTCCATGTAGCAGCAAGACATGTAAGAGCAGGAAATGCAGTTATACTGTCGTTTGTCCAGTTGGCATACCCCCAGTCATTCCAGTTAATTTCAGCACGTACCCCGTGAGGGCCGTCGCTCATCCATATTTCGGGAATGCCCAGACGCGGAACGCCGTGGCTTGAGAATTTGCTCTGGGCATAGCAAAGTTTCACTTTTTCTTCAAGTGTCATTCTGCTTAATGCATCTTCCACACGAAGCTGCATCGATAATTTCTGATCAAGGTATACTGGCAATTGTGCGTTAGCCTGAAAGAAAGCTCCCAGAACCAGAGAGCCTAATATTAGTTTATTCTTCATGATTTAAATGTTTTTATAATGCCTCTATTCTGATTTTTGCAGGATTAAGCTTTTCAGAAGATGCAATAATGTTGATGCTTCCTTTTTCCCCGTTATTCTGTATCACGACAAGAGATTTGCCGTTGAAAACTTTACGGTAAGGAGTTTTAAAAGATTCAAGAGATGTAGGATTTCCATTATCGACACCGGCGATAAATC
>CAMTON010000068.1 GCA_947074105.1 uncultured Bacteroidales bacterium | reverse complement strand
TTCATTCTTATATTCGGTGCGCGTCTTGCAGGAGGATGCACAAGCGGACATATCATAAGCGGAGGAATGCAGATGGCGATAAGTTCCTATATATTTGCACTGTTTACCTTTATCGGTTTTCTTGTAACGGGACAGCTGTTCTATAAATATAAAATGTCGAAACGTAAAACCGATTATTAAATCATGAAATATGAATAGAGACAATAAGATTTTACTGTTTCGGTGATATACAGATAAAATCCATAAACCCATTTTTTATATAAAAGAGGTTTATGGCTTTTTTATGATAAGCAGATGACTGCCTCAGGCTTTCTGTAGTTTTAATTTCTTTGCCGTTGTTTCCAGTTCTTTCAATAGCCTTTCAAGATGATAGATTGTAGTCCGTGGATTAAGAAGAGTTACTCTCAGATAAGTCTTTCCGTTAAGAGAGGTCTGCACTATATAAAACTTTCCTTCAATCATTATCTGTTCTCTAAGTCTTACATTAAATGAATCCGGATTTTCACAATCTGTATATCTGAAGCATAATATGTTTGAGTCCGGATTATGTGCTGTTTCGAAGTTATGGTTACAGTTAATAAGTTTTGCAAACTCTTTTGTAAGATCGTACTGATAATCGACAAACTCTTCGAATACCTTATCTCCGAATTGCTTGAAAAGAGAATATACTTTCAGAATACTCATGCTTTTAGTACATTCGAAAGTACTTTTCCCACCGTGATGCCATTCGAAATCATTTTTATTCCATAAATATTCGGCTTCCTGTCTGAACGTTTCAAAAGCATAATGACGATGTTTTAGAAGAACCGCAGTTGAAATTCCGGGCGTAAGCATCATTTTATGGAAATCCATAACAACGGAATCTGCAAGTCCGATTCCGTCAACCAGATATTTATATTTTTCTGAAAATACAGCCGGTGCACCGTGAGCTCCGTCTGCATGAAACCATATATCTTTCTCCTGACAGAACTTTCCGGTTTTTATAAGGTCATCATGAGTACCGGTTGATGTGGAAGGTGCTGAGGCCACAATACAGAAAACCTTTTTACCGCTTTTTTCTGCCATGTCATAAGCTTCTTCAAGAAGATCGGTTCTCATTCTGAAATCTTCATCTACCGGAATTTTTATAATTCTCTCAGAAGAGATTCCCATTGTTTTTGCTGCGCGCTCTATGCAGTAATGCGATTGTTCTGATGTTATGACAGTAAGCGAAGCTATATCCTTCGCGTCACATTCGTGTTTATGTATATAATGGGCTTTTGCTGTGAGAATAGCAGTCAGAGTTCCCAGTGTACCTCCTGAGGTGATAAATCCTCCCGCATCTTCACCAAGTCCGAATTTATCGCATAAATGCTCACAAACGACACGTTCCATCGTATTGCCAACCATTCCGACCTCATAAACACCCATACCATTGCTCATAAAGTCAATTACAAGAGATGAAAGAACAGAGGTAAGAGCCGGCACGGCTGTCTGATGTCCCATATAATGAGGGTGATGATAAAGTATTGATCTGTTTACCACGTCTTTAAACAGATCTTCGGGATTACCTGAAATAGTAAAATCTTTTTTCCAGTATAAATATTGCTCTTCCGGAGTTTTATAAGGGATAACCTCTCTTTTATCCGCGTTTTCAAATGTATCCGCAAGAAAGTTTATAAGCTCCATACCGGTCTCTTTAAATGTTTTGCTGTCGAAGGCTTTTGATAATGTTGTCATTTTCCGAAATAATATTTATAAAGGGTTATATATGGGAAAAACAGACCGGAACTGTCCGGCCTGTTTTTTGCTCAGGAGATAGATTTATTAATTAAACAGTTGCGTAGATTCTGATCTCAGGTGCTTTATCAAAAAGCGGAGCAAGTTCTTTTACTACATCGTTATTGAATAATTCTGTTTTCAGATATGCATCAGCATTTTCCACTGAATCGAAACCGTGAAGTACCTGAACATCTTCTTCTCTTACAAGAAGTTCTTTTGATGTCGCTCCTTTTATTTCACTAAGGAAAGGTTGTTTGTACTTGTTGTAGACACTTGCTGCAGCAGGACGATTCTCATTGTTCACATACATAGTGATTTCTAAATAAGCATTTGCCATTTTCTTTGAATTTTTATTGTTTAAATTGGTACTGCAAAGATGATCTATAAATAAAAAACTGTATATGTACAAAAAAGAATAAGAATGGTAAATTCGGGAAAAGTGATATAATGATATCAGTTCAAACTATTTTTTCCTGATGCTTTATAAAAAACACGTCCGGTTTTCATATGTAAACCGGACGATGATAATATCGAAACCGTACAGTGATAATATTACAACTGTACGTCTTTTTTTAAAACTATAGGGGATAAAATCAATCAGGTTATTCCATGTTATTATTTATCTAAGATTTTTATAAAGCTTTCCGGTAGCCATACATTTTTCATATCAATGCATTTTGCAAATAGCGGAGCTATCTGTTCAGGTTTAAATCCGGCAATACCACACCCGATTGGCGTTACAAAAAATTTAAGATCCGGATGATGAGCCGCATAATCTATAAAATCGTCAACATATGGCTTTATAGTGTCTATACCGCCCTGCATGGTAGGAATGGCATATGTCTGTCCTGTCGCTCCTACGCCAATTCCCATTCTGGCTCCGAATTTCTGATTAGCGATACGGGCTGCGCCACCACCATGCATGCCTTGAAGGTTGCTTCCAAAAACAAATACCTCTTTATCTTTAAGAGTGCTTATTGATGAAGGTGTTATCCTTGTATCCATATTAGTTAGGTTTAAAGTATTAGGGTAAAAAAATAGAATTCACATGTTATAATATTATTTAAGTGGAATAATTGTAAATAATACATGTTTCGGGAATGCCGTGTGGTTATTATTGTAACAAATACAATGATTATCAGGACAAATGTATTAAAAAATATTATCTAAAAATAACATAAGGGGCTTGTATTATCTTTTTCTAAATAAAAAAGATGTGATATTATATTTTGAACTAATAATTTTTGTTTTTGTTGAAATTCCATGCAATAATATGAATTTATATGAGCCTTTTAACTTTTAAAGGATTATAAACCACCAAACCTCAATATTACAGATATATAATAATTAATGAAAAAAAGGAGGAATTATTATGGTAGCACCATTGCAAGGAATTAAAATTATCGACTGGACTCAGGTACAGTCCGGACCATCATGTACTCAATTGTTAGCATGGCTGGGAGCAGATGTCATTAAAATAGAAAGAGTCGGAAGCGGAGATCCGACGCGTGACGAACTTATTGACTTTGAAGGAATGGACAGTCTTTATTTCGTTCAGTTAAATAGCGGAAAACGCTCAATTGAACTTAATGTAAAGACACCTGAGGGAAAGGAAATTCTTACAAAACTTATTAAGACTGCTGATATTTTTGTGGAAAACCTGCATCCCGGAGCCGCTGATGAGCTTGGGTTTTCATGGGAAGAAGTTCACAAAATGAATCCTAAGGTAATTTACGGTACGATAAAAGGTTTTAACGATGACTCTCCGTTTGCAAGTGTTAAAGCTTTTGAACCTGTGGCACAGTGTGCAGGTGGCGCAGCTGCGACAACAGGATGGTGGGACGGAGAATATAATATACCGACACAGTCCGGAGCTGCGTTAGGCGACAGTAATACAGGCATGCATCTTGTAATAGGTCTTCTTGCTGCATTATTGAAAAGAGAAAAGACAGGAGAAGGTTGTTTCGTTCAGCAGTCTATGCAGGATGCTGTGCTTAATCTTTGCCGTATCAAACTTCGTGATCAGATCATGCTGCAGAATATTGGCGTTCTTAAGCATCTTCCGGAATATCCTGCAGAAAAATTCGGTGATACAGTACCTCGCGCGGGAAACGTAGAAGGCGGTCAGGTTCTTGGATGGTGTTATAAATGTAAGGGATGGGAAACAGATCCTAACGCTTATGTTTATATAGTGCTTCAGAATGAAGCAAAAGCATTTGACGCTGCTTGTCAGGCTCTGGGTAAACCGGAATGGATAAATGATCCGAAATTTAATACACCTGCTGCAAGAAATCTGGTAAAACAGGAGATTTATAAAGGAGTTGAAGAATTTACGATAACTAAAGATAAGTATGCCATTGTTGACGAACTGGGCAAAAAAGGTGTTCCTTGCGGACCTGTATTGAGTATGCTGGAAATAGAGAAAGACCAGTCGCTGTATAAATGCGGAACTCTTGTGGAAATAGATCAGCCTATAAGAGGAAAAGTTGTTACAATAGGATGTCCTCCGAAATTTTCGGATTTCACTCCTAATGTCACTCCTGCGCCTCTTCTTGGAGAACATACGAATGAAATTCTAAAAGAAATCGGTTACACCGATGAGGATATAGATAAATTCCGTACAGGGCATATTGTTTGCAAATAAAGAGTTTAAAATCTTGTGATAACCATTTTGGACGGTTATCACAAGATTATTGTTTACGTGAATAATAAAATAATATATGGATAATAATAACACTCAGCCTCAGCCTCAGATACAGAACCTTACCGACGGGATGCACATTGTGGTAGATGCGCTTAAGCGTAATGGTGTGGAAGTGGTATATGGAATTTGCGGAATACCGGTTACTGATCTGGCACGTCATTTACAGGAAGTTGGAATAAGATATATAGGCTTCAGACATGAACAGTCGGCGGGAAATGCAGCAGCAATAACCGGTTATCTGACAAAGAAACCTGGAATTTGTCTGACCGTTTCTGCTCCGGGATTTCTCAACGGCCTTACAGCTCTGGCAAATGCCACGACTAACGGCTTTCCTATGATACAGATAAGCGGTTCAAGCAGCAGAGCTATTATAGATCTTCAGCAGGGAGATTATGAAGAGATGGATCAGATGAATATCGCCAAACCCCTTGTAAAGGCTTCTTATAGAATCAACCGTCCTGAAGATATAGCTACAGGTGTGGCAAGAGCTATTCATGCAGCAGTATCAGGTCGCCCCGGTGGTGTATATCTTGATCTTACTACAGCATTGCTTGCCAGTGTGATGGATAAGGATACGGCCGATAAGACCTTATATACAGTTGAAGATCCTGCACCTGCATCAATACCTTCCGACGCTTCGGTGGATAAAGCTATGCAGATGCTTAAGCAGGCTAAGAATCCGCTTATTATCATCGGTAAAGGTGCTGCTTATGCCCAGGCTGACGATACTATTAAGCAGTTTATAGAAAAAACAGGAATACCGTTCCTTCCAATGTCGATGGCTAAAGGTTTACTGCCTGATGATCATCCTCAATGTGCGGCAGCGGCAAGGTCGTATGCTCTTGAAAATGCCGATGTCGTGATGCTTCTTGGAGCTCGTCTTAACTGGCTTTTATCCCACGGAAAAGGGAAACACTGGAATCCTTCCGTGAAATTTGTTCAGCTTGATATCGATCCTCAGGAGATTGACAGTAACCGTCATATTGAGGCTCCTGTTGTGGGTGATATCGTTTCAAGTATGGGCCTTATGGTAAAAAGTCTGGATAAGTACGATATAAAACCTGATCCTGCATGGCTGTCAGGTATTGATGCCGATAAGAAGAAGAATTTTGCAAAAATGGAGATAAAACTTAATGATAATACGTCTCCTATGAATTTCTTCAATGCATTAAAAGCAGTGCGTGACGTACTTGAAAATTATAAGGATATTTATCTTGTTAACGGCGGTGCCAATACTCTTGATGATACAAGAAATGTGATAAATATGTATATGCCGCGCCATCGCCTGGACTGTGGTACATGGGGAGTTATGGGAATCGGTATGGGATTCTCAATAGGTGCGGCGATAACAACAGGCAAATCGGTCGTTGCTATAGAGGGCGACAGTGCATTTGGTTTCAGCGGAATGGAAATTGAGACAATATGCCGTTTCAAATTGCCTGTCACAGTCGTTGTGTTTAACAACGGAGGTATTTATAACGGCTGGCATAATAATCTGGGAGGTGGATCAGATCCTTCACCAACTACGCTGATGGCGGATGCCCGTTATGATAAACTTATCGAAGCTTTTGGCGGAACAGCTTATAATGCCACAACTCCGGATGAGCTTAGTAAAGCTCTTTCTGCCGGAATAGATTCAAAGAAACCAACTTTGATCAATTGTGTCATCGACCCTAAAGATGGTACGGAAAGCGGCCATATCTCAAACTTAAATCCTAAAACTATAATAAAGGATTAGCAATAATTTAAGAATAACCCATATGTGGCGAATAATATTAACAGACCTTGTCCCGATTTATGTAATCATGATTCTAGGATACCTCTCCGGAAAACGAAAAGTTTTCGTAGGAGACACCTCCCGTCATTTTAATAAGCTGGTACTTAACTACTGTCTTCCTGCTGCATTGTTTGTATCTATTGTTAAGGCTGACAGAAGTATGCTTTTTCAGGATGCAAGATTATCACTTGTCAGTTTAGTGGTAATAATCGGATGTTATTTCTGGTCATATTTCTCTTGCCGGAAATTCTTTAAACATTCAAAAGGAGAATCAGCGATCTGCGGACTTATCGGTGGTGCACCGACAATCGGTTTTCTTGGTTATGCAATTCTTGAGCCTATCTACGGAACAAGTGCTGCAACAGGTCTTGTTGTAGCGATTGTAGCTATTGTAGTAAATGCGATAGCAATACCGATAGCTCTTGTTTTGCTTAATCCGGAAAAGGCACTTGCCGCTATACACGCAAAAGAAGCAGCCGCTGCAGGTGGAACTACTGAGGTAAAGACTACAGAAGGAACGCCGGGAGCTGCTACTGCAACAGCATCGGCAACCGGAGCGGCCGGTGGTAAGTCAACAACAGTTGAAGCACTGAAGGCAGTTCATAAGCATCAGAGTAATGCCTTTATAAATGCAATGAAAGAGCCGGTTGTATGGTCGCCTATCATTGCGGTAATAATAGTCTTATGCGGAATCAGATTCCCGCCTCTTGCTGAGCCTTCATTCGAACTTATTGGTAAAGCTAATGCCGGTGTAGCTGTATTTGCGGCAGGACTTACACTTTCTGCGACAAGTATAGAGTTTGACTGGGAAGTAGTTTATAATTCTCTTATCAAACTATTCCTTATGCCTGCTTTATTCCTGATCTTCGGAAAGCTGATAGGAATGGATGCTGAAAAGCTTCAGATGGTGGTTCTGGCAGGAGCCTTACCTCCTGTTTTCTCAGGCGTGATTATCGGTAGCCGTTTCCAGACTTATGTAAGGACCGGAACGTCATCGCTGGCCTTCAGTACATTATTGTTTGCCGGAACAGCTCCTTTCTGGATCTGGCTGGCAAGACTTGTAGCGGGATAATAATAATAAAACAGTTTTTATGGCTTCAAAAAAGAATGTGGTAGATGGTTGTACGGCCACGACATATATTGCGTATGCCTTATCGGATGTAGCAACCATCTATCCCATATCTCCGGCATCTGATATGGGAGAACTTGCCGATCAGTGGGCTAACCAGGGAAAGAAAAATCTTATGGGGCAGCCAATGGTAGTACGGGAGCTTGAATCGGAACTTGGAGCAGCAGGAGCCGTTCACGGGTGTTTGTCCGGAGGAGCTTTGGCTACCACTTTTACAGCCTCTCAGGGGCTGATGCTTATGATCCCGAATATGTATAAAATATCGGGAGAACTTTTACCTGGCGTATTTCATGTAACGACACGCTCCATTTCATCTCATGCCTTATCTATTTTCGGTGATCATCAGGATGTAATGGCCTGTCGTCAGACAGGTTTTGCTTTTCTTGCCTCTTCTTCCGTACAGGAATGTATGGATCTTGGTCTTGTTGCACATCTTGCGGCTATTGAAAGTTCTGTTCCTTTCTGTCATTTTTTTGACGGAATGAGGACATCAAGCGAAATGGAAACTATCGAGATGATAGATTATGATGATATTTATCCGCTTGTGAACTGGACAAAAGTGGAAGAGTTCAGGAAAAGAGCAATGAATCCGGAACATCCCGATATGCGTGGTACTGCTCAGGATCCGGATGTTTATTTTCAGAATAAAGAAGCGGCAAATCGTTTTTATGATACAGTTCCAGACATAGTGGAAAAAAATATGCAGAAGGTTTCTTCTCTTACAGGACGAAATTATGGTCTATTTGATTATGTTGGTCATAAAAATGCTGAAAGAATAATCGTTTCCATGGGTTCAAGCTGCGATGTAATTGAAGAGGTTGTTAATTATCTTGTTAAATCCGGCTCAGAAATAGGTTTGATAAAAGTAAGATTATACAGGCCTTTTGCGGTAAAACAATTTTTGAAAGCTATTCCGGAAACTGCGAAAATAATATCAGTACTTGACAGAACAAAGGAGCCAGGATCACAGGGTGAGCCTTTATTTCAGGAGGTATGTACAGCTCTTTATACTAATGGATACTCACTGAAAGTTCTGGGCGGACGCTATGGCTTAAGTTCCAAAGATCTTACTCCGAGCATGATTAAAGCTGTTTATGATAATATGCTCAGTCCTGGTAATACGACAATATTCACTATAGGAATAGATGATGATGTGACGGGGCTTTCCATTCTGGTAAAAGAAAAGATAGAAACTACTCCGGAAGGAACCATTCAGTGTAAGTTCTTCGGAATAGGCTCCGATGGAACTGTTGGTGCAAATAAGCAGGCTGCTAATATTATCGGAGATAATACCAATCTTTATGTACAGGCGTATTTTTCTTTCGACTCAAGAAAATCGGAAGGTTATACTGTTTCGCATCTGAGGTTTGGTAAATGTCCTATACAGTCAGCTTATCTTATAACAGAAGCCGATTATATAGCATGTCATAAAGACAGTTATGTGAATAAATTCGATATCCTCGAAGGTATAAAGCCAAACGGTGTTTTCGTATTGAATTCCACATGGACGCTTGAAGATATGGAGAAGGAGCTGCCTGCACATATGCGTCGTGAAATAGCAAATAAGAATCTTAAATTTTATAATGTTGATGCAGTTAAATTAGCTTCCGATGTCGGCCTCGGTGTAAGGATAAATATGATAATGCAGACAGCTTTTTTTAAACTGTCCAATGTCCTTGATTTTGAAGAAGCTGTAACACTTCTGAAAAATGATATAAAAAAAATATATGAAAAAGAGGGCGATGATGTAGTTAAGATGAATTTTACGGCAGTAGACCGCACAACTGAGATTATTCAGGAAATAAAATATCCAGAATCCTGGAAAAATGCGGAAGATACTCCGTGTATAAAAACAGATGAACCGGAGTTTATAACAAAAATAGCCCGCCCTGTTCTCGCACTTAAAGGATATCAGTTACCTGTTTCTGTATTTTCTCCGGATGGATTTGTTCCCTGCGGAACAACAGCATATGAAAAAAGAAGTGTCGCGATAGATATTCCTATATGGGATGTTGATAAATGTATCGAGTGTACGCAATGTTCGTTTGTATGTCCGCATGCTGCAATACGTCCGTATATAGCTTCTGAAGAAGAATTAAAAAATCCGCCGAAGAATTTTAATGTAAAGAAAGCAAGTGGAGGAGACGCGTTTAAAAATCTTAGTTTCCGAATTCAGGTTTATCCTGAGGATTGTGTAGGTTGCGGTTCTTGTGCAGATATATGTCCCGGAAAGGCACTTACAATGCTTCCTCTTGAAGATAATCTTTCGGAACAGAAATTAAATCTTGATTTTGCACAAAAGAATATAAGCATTAAGGATAACCTTCTTCCACGTGATACTATTAAGGGATCTCAGCTTCAGCAGCCTCTTCTTGAATTTTCAGGTTGTTGTGCCGGATGCGGGGAAACACCTTATGTAAAACTTGTCACCCAGCTTTTCGGAGAAAGAATGATTGTTGCAAACGCAACAGGCTGTAGTTCTATCTGGGGAGCCAGTATGCCTAGTATGCCATATACCTTCAGAAAAGACGGTAGGGGACCAGCCTGGGGAAATTCTCTTTTTGAAGATGCCGCGGAATATGGTTACGGTATTGCAACGGCGATAAATCTTCGCAGGGAAAGCCTTACACTCCTTGTTGATAAAATTCTTACTGAAAAAGGAGTTTCTACGGATCTGACAGGGGCATTAAATGACTGGAAAGAATTGAAGGATGATTCTTCAAAATCATTTGCTGCAGGAAGTAAGATTATTGATATAATAAACAAAGAATCGCCTAATGCTTTGTATGACGAACTGAAAGAAAAAGCTGACTTGTTCGGAAAGAAATCAATCTGGATTATCGGTGGTGACGGCTGGGCATATGATATAGGATATGCCGGTCTTGATCATGTTCTTGCCTCAGGGGAAAATGTCAATATGCTTGTTCTCGATACCGAATGTTATTCCAATACCGGCGGACAGACATCGAAAGCAACACCGCTTGGAGCTATTGCAAAATTTTCTTCAATAGGAAAAAGAACCAATAAGAAAGATCTGGGAAGAATGGCGATGGTTTACGGTAGTGTTTATGTCGCTTCTATTGCTATTGGCGCTAATAAAGAGCAGGCAATACAGGCTCTTACCGAAGCTGAAGCTTACGAAGGCACATCCATAGTGATAGCTTATTGTCCTTGTATTAACCAGGGACTTCGTAAAGGTCTCGGAACAAGTATTCTGGAGGAAGCACATGCTGTGGCTTGTGGTTACTGGCCTCTTTACAGATATAATCCGGAGCTTTCAAAAGACGGAAAAGATCCTCTTATTATAGATTATCAGAAACCTGACGGTACGATGCCGGAATTTCTTGACGGTGAGGATCGTTATGCCGATCTGAAAGAGATGATGCCTAAGGAATCCGTAATCCTTCAGGGTGAGCTTGAGAATGTATGTGATAAACTATATGATATTCTTACAAAAAGAGATAATTGTTGATTCTCATGATTTAAATGAGACATATATGACAGGATAGATATCTCAATATACATAGGTTAAGCATTGATTATCATGATATAAGAGGCATGATGTTATTAGAAACCACAATATAGGCTCTCTAATGTGATTAACAATATTGCAAGTACTATGATATAAATACTATATATAATGTAGTTAATTGTAATTTAAACATTCATTCGGTACATAACAGCAATAATAAAGCACTTATGAAATTCCGGAAATATAAAGTTCGGGATTTCAGAAGTGCTTTTCTGCTTAAATACCTTTTGTTTTTTAAGAATATAAGTTATGCGTTTTTTAATAAGTCTGTGAGTTATATAATTCAAGACATCGAAGAGTTTTTTCTCTTCTTTTCTTTGCTCTCGGATTAAAAATATTTTTAACGGTCTCATTAAAATCAAATGAAACGGCAGTACCATATGAAGACTGTCCGATTCCGTCGACACCTGTTGTTCCCGTAGGGAATCGATTTATAATATGAATATTCTTATTCTTACCGGGGATTTTAAAAACCTGAGATTTAGATAAAGGGGTATTGATATAAGTCATAGGAGTAGGGAGAGTTCTGACTGACGGCTTTTTGATTTTCTTAAGCTGATTTAGTTTGAGATAATTATAAGAATTGAATTCAGGAAGTATAAACTCCTGTTCCGGTTTTATTTCCGCTCCGTCAAGAGGTTTGAACTCTATTATATTAAGATCAATATCCATAATAGGCTTCATACCCTCAATCTGAGAATACGATTTACTGCAAGTAAAAACAAATATTACCAAAAAGAACAACACAACTCTGACCATATATTTACACTTTATATGACTTCAGCTTTATACTTCGACTCACATATAACTACAACATTATCTATGAATAAAAATAAACTAATAATCATTACGGTTTTTATCACTCTCTTCCGAGTTCTCTTTTTCCTCCCATTTTCTTCTTTTTGACTCTCTTTCTCTTGCTTCCTCTCTCAGATCCCTGACATCTCTGTCTTTGATATGAAAATGATCATTATACATTTTTATCCCAAAAATGATGGCACTAAGTGTAAATGTTATGATATTGGTTATAAGAAGAGGCATATTTCCAAGCATCAGACCCTGAACTCCGAAGAAGAAACCTCCAATACCCATCAAAAGAAAAGTCCCGACTGCAATATCATCTGTTTTTCTCGTCTTTATTGTATGAATAGTCTGAGGCAGATAGCCGAAAACCATGCAGACCGACGCAATATAGCCAATGATATCGGCAGCGGTAAGTGTAATGAAATATTCCGCAATATAAGAAATGAATAGTTGCATATTTTCTGTGTTTATAAGAAAATTAATAATAATAATTAATTATAACATTTTTTATTGCAACAAGTCGTAATTTAGTACTCATGATAATATCCATTTTCAATGTTTGGATAATTATAATACGACGAAATAATAATAACTTATTTATTTATAAACAATTGATTAATGTATAAGTCTAAAATTACCACTGTTAAAACTACTTTAATAGCATCTCTAAGTCTGATTTCAGTGATTTGTTTCGGTAATTCCGATCAGAGTACAATCGTAATGAATGAAAACATCAGGATAACTTCTTATTCTGCATCACCAATAAAAGATGTTCCCGCATTTCCCGGAGCAGAAGGAGCAGGACGTTATACTACGGGTGGAAGGGGAGGAAAAGTATTGTTTGTTTCCCGTCTGGATGATGATGAAAAAGAAGGTTCTTTACGCTGGGCAATAAATCAGGATTATCCCAGAATAATAGTTTTCAGAACTTCCGGAATTATAGAGCTCAAAAGCCGTCTGGAAATAAAAAATGACAATATCACAATTGCCGGTCAGAGTGCTCCCGGAGACGGAGTCTGTATTGCAGGAAACTCTGTAATGGTAAAAGCAAACAATGTTATCATACGTTTTATGAGATTCCGTATGGGAGATAAATTCGGTGTTGAAGATGATGCATTATGGGGAAAAAAACGAGAAAATATAATAATTGATCATTGCTCAATGAGCTGGAGCACCGATGAATGCTCTTCTTTTTATGACAATAAGAATTTCACTATGCAATGGTGCATCATATCGGAGAGTCTCAACAGTTCAACTCATGTAAAGGGAGCACATGGCTATGGCGGAATCTGGGGCGGTCAGAAAGCAAGTTTCCATCATAATCTGATTGCTCACCATAGCAGCCGTAATCCGCGTTTCTGCGGAAGCCGATACACAGGAGAACCGGAACATGAAGCTGTAGATTTCAGAAATAACGTTATATATAACTGGGGTTCAAACAGCGGATATGCTGCAGAGGGAGGAAATTATAATATCATCAATAACTATTATAAACCGGGACCTGCCACAAACCGTAATGTCAGAGCAAGAATCTTTGAGCCATATGAAAAAGATGGAGTATGGGGTCGTTTCTTTGTGAACGGAAATATAATGGATGAAAGTGAGACGGTAACAAGTGACAACTGGACAGGTATTAATCCGCATAAGGACAGAATCTCTAAAGATGATATCCGCTCTGATAAGGAATTTGATATTTGTGAATCATATACTCATACAGCTTCAGAAGCATATGAAAAGGTTCTTGCCTATGGCGGAGCCAGTTTTAGAAGAGATGACGTCGATATCCGTATTGCAGAAGAAGTTAAAACGGGCACTGTAACTTATTACGGTTCAAAAAGTAATAAAGCAGGCATAATCGACTCTCCCGAAGATGTAGGCGGATGGCCTGAATATGACACATATGATATTCTCAGAGACAGCGACGGCGACGGTATTCCTGACATATGGGAAGAAGCCAACGGTCTTAATAAGAATAATCCGGATGACGCAATAGATACATCTCTTGATCCTGAGGGAAATTATATGAATGTTGAAATATATCTTAATTCAATAGTAGATTATATAATCAAAAGGAAGAAATAAACAGAAAGAGAATATAAGCATATAAGCCGTCGGTCATACTTTAATAAAATATGACTGACGGCTTTTTGTTTTTTATACTGACTGATCTTTTAGCGCATTAAATTCTAAAGCTGATAAAGATAATAGCTTTTCGCCTGATATTCGGTTGCCTTAAGAATTCCACCCTCCATAGCCACCGATAGGGCCGGTAGGATAGACTTCATATCAAGATTATATTTATGTATAGTATTTATACATACAGAGAACTCAACTTTCTTGTCAAGTGCATCTTTAAGAGCCTTATTAAACCAGTCAATTTTTGTACCAATCAGACATGACAAAACTGCAGTGTCGGTTGCAACTACTGCAATTTTATCGACCTTCTCGGTATGTTTTGTAAGATGGTCTATGTAACCGAATACATGCTGCCATTTATTATTATCATTAATAAGAAATACGAAATTAAATTTTTCCATAACAATGAAGGTTTAATGATGATATGTGGGAAAGTGTGGATTTGAATTTTTTGATTTCCTGGTAAGATTCACAAAAACAAAGCCTGCAAGAATCAGTATGAAAGCTATCACCTTATTTGCCGTAATAGTTTGGATTCCCATCCATACGGAAATAAGCGATCCCGTGACCGGAAGAAGAAATATATAGACGCTGGCAGTGAAAGATGACACATATTTAAGAGCGTTTACAATAAGAATATTCACTATCATAGTTGAAAAAACAAGAATGAATACTATTTCCCCCGTTACTCTGAGGTCAAAAGGTCTGTGCCACAAAGGTGCTTCAATAAGCTCTTTTATACCGAAAGGCATAGTTAGAACCGTTCCCGCGAGAGCCATCCACCTAAGAACAAGAAAAGGATTGAATCTAATCGTATATGGTTTTATCCATACAAGATAAGCAGAGTAGAACAGTGATCCGCCTATAAGCAATATATCCCCAAGAAATGGACTTGATCCTTCTGCGTGTTTAGTCTGAAATATAGTCATATAGACAGTCCCTCCTATACCAAGTATAATCCCGATAACCTTATTCCATGAAATGCCTGAATGAAAAAATATAATTGAAAGAGCAAGAACTATGATAGGCTGACAGGTGCGTATAATGAAGGCATCGATAGGACCTGATTTATCAAGTCCAGTAATGTAGAGAAGCATATTTGCCCCCATACCCAGCATTCCTCCTACGAGCAATGCGAATTTGTCTTTTTTATTATTGATGACAAGCTCTTTTCGTGGCAGAAATAAGGTTATGATCCAGAATCCGATCAGCGAAGTGCTACATCGGAAAAATACAAGGCCGAAAGGGCCTATCCAATCCGGAACAACCATTTTCATATAGTTAGTATTAAGACTGTAAATGACGATAGTTCCGAAAATCATTAAATTCCCGATAAGTTTTTTCTTAAAGTCGTTTGTCATCAGAATCGAATAGTTTATCTTTCATAACAACATTTATGAAAATGTAAATGTTTGATTCTTCAGGATTTAATTTTTGTAGATTCAGAAAACAAAAAAGACAAGGTCATTCATTCTTACCCGGTACCATCTTCTTCTTATTTTGGGTAATAAATGAAAACCTTGTCATTTTTATAAAAATCTGACAATCATTTTGTTGAAAAAAATATCCAATTAATTTTTAATTCATTTCTTTAAGATAAAGTCAGATTTTGTTGAATTACATATAACATTAACGGAGTCACTGTCAGTTAAAAGCCGAAAAGGCATAATGCCTGTATGTGAATACCATTTTTTGCATAACTCTCCATCTTTTTATCGTCCGAATTATAAATCTGATGTAGATTATCAAATACACTTTCGTGGCATTCCCGCATATTTTTACGAAGCATCTCCAATTCGTTATTTTTCTTTTTTGTGATTATTTTTCAGAAAAAATCATTGTTATTATACATTCTCGTAAACAATTATTTCCGTTAATCTGTATTACAGATATGAGATCCCAGGAACGAAACCTCATGCAGGCACACTATGGAAACCTGACTGATAATTTACCGGTTTTTCATCCGGATTTCGTAGTAATTAAAAACACCCTAACACACAACTTTAATATCATTACGATGCAAATTTAGTAATTTCCGTGTACGTACACGGGGCTTTTAATGAAAATTTCCTATAATTAAAGAATGATATATTTTTATTAATAATGAGGGCCGTTACCGCACACGATTTAACTTTTTTATGGCAAATAACAGAATAACAATAAAAGATATAGCGCAGAAGGCAGGTGTCTCTAAAGGCACTGTCGACAGAGTGCTGCACAATCGCGGAGAAGTTTCGAAAGAAAGCCGTGAAAGAATAGAGGCTGTTCTGAAAGAAATGAATTATGAGCCTAATGTCTATGCTTCGGCTTTAGCAAATAATAAGGAATTTCTTGTAATCGTGGTAATTCCTGAGTGTGTAAAAGGTGATTACTGGTCTAAAATCGAAAACGGAATAATTAAGTTTTCTCAGGAAATGATTCATTTCAACGCAAGTGTCAGGATTTTTCACTTTGATCAGATTGATCCCGATTCTTGCAGAAAAGTGTTCGATGAACTCAAGACCGAAACATTTGACGGAATAATTTTCCCGCCGGTATTTTCAAATCTGAGCCACGAATTTGCTGGTTATCTCACTGCCCGAAATATACCATATATCTATATAGACTCTTATATAGAAGATACCAATCCTCTTTCATATTTCGGAATGGATTCTTATAAGAGCGGATGGCTTGCGGCAAGACTCATTACTATTTCCCTGAAAAAAGACCATGAAATCGCCATATTCCGCTATTCCGAGCCGGAAGAGGAAGTAATAAATCAGATATATAAACGATGCAGCGGATTCAGACACTTTTTTGAGAAGAATAATTTATCTCCTGTCATTCACGATATCATTATAACAGGCAGGGATGAAAACGCAGACAGAGAAATAATCAGCAGCTATCTTAAAAAAGAAAGAAATATCCGTTATGGTATAATGTTTAACTCCAGAATCCATACTATAGCGGCATATCTTGAAAACTCAGAGTTCAGTAATATCCGTCTTGCGGGTTTTGATGTCATAGATTCCAATGTGCACTATCTGAAAAATGAAATGGTCGGTTTTCTAATAGCCCAACGACCTTTCACTCAGGGCTATTTTGCGCTTAAGGTTATGGCTGATCATCTTATTTTCCGAAAAACGGCGCCTCTTCGTAACCTCATTCCTATTGATATAATAATAAAAGAGAATGTTGACTCTTATACATCATTCAATCCGCTTGAATGAGCGGACTTTTAAACGAATTAAAGCTCATAAGATTGTCTGGTGTTCCAAAAAACCTGAAAGAGGAGTGCTTCATGCCAGTTTCAAACTTTCAAAGGGAGGTGGTTCTTTGTCTCTTTAAGAAGAAACCGATGGCAGAACCGAAATTACCGATGAGATTGAATATACCGCTCAGCAGGAGAACATGATATTCGGAAGAGAGGATCGGAGCCCCGCGCCTTTAAGACTAAAGACAATATGCTTTATGTGATTGCTGAGAGAGGTGCCAGAATAGGTATTATTTTATAAAATATAATATCTGCTTCTGTTCTTCTTTATTAAACTAATCAGTGATAAACGGATACAAATTGCAGAGTATGCGGATATTACATATTACTGAATACAGTATACAAATTACTGATATGAAAAACCTATCCTGAAATCTGATGTTATAAAACAAAAAACATTATAAATAAAAAAGATACAGGTATGAAATATGTTAAGTTAGGAAATTCAGGTGCAGACGTTTCAAGAATCTGCCTTGGAATGATGAGTTTCGGAAAACCGGGTAAAGAAAACGGTCTTTTTCCTTGGGCAAAAGATTTTGATGAAGCAAAACCGATATTTAAAAAAGCTATTGATCTTGGAATAAACTTCTTCGATACAGCCAATATCTATCAGATGGGAACCAGTGAAGAGGTTACAGGACGTCTGATAAAGGAGTTCGGGCTTTGCAGAGATGATATTGTCGTAAATACAAAAGTTGATATGACTATGAGGCCTGATAAACCTAACGGAGGCGGATTGTCCAGAAAAGAGATTCTTTCTGAAATAGACAAAAGCCTGAATCGGTTAAAGATGGATTATGTCGATCTTTATCAGATACACCGTCTGGATGCCCATACTCCGATGGAAGAGATTATGGAGGCGCTGCATGATATAGTGAAAAGCGGAAAAGCAAGATATATCGGTGCTTCTTCTATGTATGCATGGCAGTTTGAAATGCTTCAGAATATTGCGGAAAAGCATGGGTTTACCAAATTTATTACAATGCAGAATAATTATAGCCTGATTTACAGGGAGGAGGAAAGAGAGATGATTCCTTACTGTATAGAGAGCAAAACAGGTATAATACCATGGAGTCCGCTGGCGGGAGGACGAACAGCACATCCCTGGGGTACAATCACTCCGAGAGTGAAAATTGATGATGTATCTCCTATGGTTTGGGGTAGTTGTGATGCAATGGATAAGATTGTTGTTGATAATCTTGAGAAAATAGCAAAAGAACACGGACGTTCTATGGCCCAGGAATCACTTGCATGGATGTTGAGTAAGCCATATATCA
>CAMTON010000067.1 GCA_947074105.1 uncultured Bacteroidales bacterium | reverse complement strand
TTATCTTCCGGAGTCATTATTATCGCATTGGCAAAAATCTCATCCTGATTCATTATTCCTATCTGTGAAGGCGATGACTCTGATGGTTTTATGACCGCCTTATCTTTAAATAAGAGTTTCCCGCCGGGTCTTTCACCCGTAGTTTCAACGATAAGCAGGTCATAATCGAAATTTTCTCCCTCTTTATAGAATTTTCTTCCGCCCATATATATTTCTGAATAAAAGACTGTCGCAGAAGGATGCACTTTCAGTGTCGTTGTTGTGAAATACCTGCTTCGTGCACATGGAATCATCTGCTCGGGAAGAAATTCCAGATATGCTCCTTCATCAAGCTCTATGCTTTGTACCATAGCGGAGAAATTATATTTCATCTGAGCTATCTTTGTTGCAGCTCCCGTTGAAATAAATGCGAAAGAGTCTTTTTTTAATGTTATTATCTGTTCGAAACGGTCACCGTCAACATTCGGGCCGCCCGATGAAAGTATATATACGCAAGGCATTTCCGGCATACATTCATCAAAATATAAAGCCTGCTGCACTATAAGCGGAACATGTCTTTCCCAGTCTCTGAGAATACTTTTACCATCGGAATCCAATTCGAAACCAAGTCTTAAATATCCCTTTTTCCCCGAAGTTCCGACAGGCATAGCTTTGGGATTTACAAGAAACGGAATCAACTCCTTCTCCCCGAAATCATAACCCTGATCATAAACAGAATTTTTTACCGGAATAGTATCGTCTGTCTGCATGTTTAAAAATTTTATTGTTCGCCGGAGACAGACCGAAAAAAGACTGTTTTTCCGGTCTGAAAATTCTTTATTCTTTTATCTTATCGAAGAGAGCCATTTTCTTTATCATGTCGACAAGTTCTTTTATCCCCTCTCCTGTCATACAATTAGTAAAGACAAAAGGTTTATTCCCTCTCATTTTTATTGAATCTTCCCTCATCACATCAAGACTCGCTTTCACATAAGGAGCAAGATCGGTCTTATTGATCACAAGGATATCCGACTGTGAGATACCGGGGCCGTCTTTACGTGGTATCTTATCTCCGGCTGCTACATCGATCACATAAATAAAGAAATCGACAAGTGCCGGGCTGAATGTAAGTGTCAGATTATCTCCTCCGGATTCTATCAGAACAAGATCGGTATCGGGAAACTTTGCTTCCATCTCTTCAACGGCTGCAATATTCATAGAAGGGTCCTCTCTTACAGCTGTATGCGGACAGGCTCCTGTCTCAACTCCGATGATTCTTTCTTCGACAAGTATACCCTTCAAAGTCTTACGGACATGTTTGGCATCTTCGGTGGTAACGACATCATTTGTTATGATAAGCACTTTAAGCCCCATATCAAGAAAATATGGAGTCATAGCTTCAATCAAAGCCGTTTTTCCCGAACCTACGGGACCTCCGATCCCGATTCTGCAGGTATTGCTCATAGTATTCGTTTTATTATGGTTTTCTAATCTGTATATTTAAAATCTAATTCATAAACATCCTCATCATTCCTGTCTCATGTACTGAAGCCATGATTTCCAGTTCCGGAACAAAAGCATTCATATCATTCAGAGTCATATCTTTTACCTTAAGATATGACTTGTCTATATCGGCCTCCATGTCATAAAGTATTTTCTGAGTATCTAGATGAGAAACCCTTACACAGCGAAGCGCAGCGCTCAGAATCATATTTATAACTCCGTATTGATGAGAGTAAAATAACGACTGTTCATCAAGCCCTACAATGGCGAAAGCAATAGCCTGAGTGACGGGATAAGTTCCGGCCACATTTCCTTTATTTATGTCGTCAAGCCATCTCACCAGAAGAGGATCTCCTGTAAGTGAGCTGCTTAATTCAGCCATTTTCTTTCCCATACGTGTAAGCATAAGTCTTGCCTCTGCATTATTCTTATAAAGAATGACATATTCATCACACTCTTTCACGCCTTCGTAGTCTCCGCTTTTTATTCTTCTGAATGCTTCCTTTGCTGCAATACAGTCGGTATATGCAGCCTGTTGTGCAGCTGAATGAACATATTGGCGCAAAGTCTCTGCATCTTTTACGAGTTTTTCGAATGAAGCCGATTCCAGACCGTTGGAAAAAGAAAAAGTTCCTATCGGAAAAGCAGAATCAGAAAACTGAAGCAGACGTAAGATATTTAACTGACTGAACATAGAATATTTTTAATTAGGTAACTGATCTCCGGAGTTAGTTATATGATCTCCGTAAAAACATCAGTGTATATGAGTATGTGTTTTGGAATCAGGCCCGGTAGCACCGAAAAGTCGTCTTATTTCATGAGGATGCAGATATGGTATTATATCATTCCCCTGTTTAAATTCATAAGTTATTCCTTCGAAATGATGTGTATCAAGAACGCTTGACATAACCTTTTTATCAACAGTAAGCGGAACATATATTTTCTCTACTTTCATTAATGCTGGCCAGTGCTGATTTCCCAAAGCATGACCAAGTTCAAAGCATAATCTTTCGACAGAACTTCTGTCTGTTTTGTCTATCTTAGAAAGGTCAATGACAAGAACTTCATTTAATGCAAGACCAAGAACAACCGCTTTATTGTGTTCTTTATCCAGATCTATTATATCACCGTCTCTTAGCGGAGTATGTCTTTTTAGAGAAACAGCATATTCATTTCCTTTATCTGTATGTATAAGAAATCTGCTTTTCTGTGCCGTCCACTGATCAAGGTCAGCTTTCTCTACGTCCATGTTTTTCAATAGTTCAGACCATTTTGGGTCATCGTGAATGTTTCCGAAAATCTCTGTTAGTATCTTCATATTTATCCTGATAAAAAACTTTTTAGTAAAAAGAGGAACCGGATGTAATAATCTTTCATTTTCTCTTTTTATTCAATATTACACTCCGGTTCCGGAAAAAATTATAATTCGTTAGCTAAACCAGTAAAGCTGAGCCAGAGCAAGTACTTTTGCCGGTTCCACATAAGCATGAACACCGTCAATAAATACTTCAAATGTTTCAGGATCGACTTCGATATGAGGCATAACAGAGTTACGTACCATATCGTATTTACTGATCTGGCGGCATTTGTTCACAGCATAAAGATTGCGTGTCAATCCGTATTTTTCTTTTATATTTTCCGACATTGCCCATTGGGAAACAAAAGAGAAACATGTTTCAGGCATAGCTTTTCCGAAAGCTCCGTACATAGGTCTGTGATATACAGGCTGAGGAGTAGGAAGAGATGCGTTAGGGTCTCCCATATTCGCCCAGTTGATAAGACCGTTCTTTATCACCATCTTTGGTTTTGATCCGAAAAATGCGGGTTCCCACAATACAAGATCGGCAATTTTTCCTTTTTCCACAGAACCCAGTATTTCAGAAATACCATAAGTTATTGCAGGATTTATAGTTATCTTGGCAAGATAACGAAGCACACGGAAATTATCATTGGTATCTGAGTCTTCTTTAAGTTTTCCTCTTGCCTGTTTCATAAACGATGCCATCTGGAATGTTCTCATAAATGATTCACCTACGCGTCCCATAGCCTGAGAATCGGAAGAAACCATTGATATTACTCCAAGATCATGGAATACGTTTTCAGCCGACTGTGTTTCAGGACGTACACGGCTTTCAGCAAACGCCACATCTGAAGGTATTTTAGGATTAAGATTATGACAAACCATAATCATATCGAAAAGTTCAGCCTGCGAATTGACACCGAAAGGAAGTGTAGGATTGGTTGAAGAAGGAAGCATATTCGCAAGAGAAGAAACCTTGATAAGGTCGGGTGCATGTCCTCCACCGGCACCTTCAGTATGGTAAGAGTGCATTGTGCGCCCATTTATGGCAGCTATCGAATCTTCCACATAACCTGATTCATTAAGAGTATCCGTATGCATAGCAACCTGAACGTCAAGTTCGTCGGCTGCATCCATTACGGCACTTAATCCTGAAGGAGTTGTACCCCAGTCTTCATGAATCTTAAATCCGCATGCACCGGCTTTTATCTGCTCATAAAGAGGACGCTGAGAAGAACAGTTACCCTTACCCAAAAGACCGATATTTATAGGAAGTCCTTCTATTGACTGAAGGATTTTTTCAATATTCCATGGACCTGAAGTGATTGTCGTACCGTTTGTTCCGTCTGTAGGCCCGATACCGCCACCGATAAGAGTGGTTATACCGTTGCTCAGACAGTCGTAAGCCTGCTGAGGAGATATCATATGAACATGTCCGTCTATACCCGCAGCGGTAAGAATTAGATGTTCTCCTGATATTGCATCAGTTGAAGCTCCAGTAACAAGTTCTGGTGAAACATTTGGCATTATATTGGGATTACCTGATTTGCCTATGCCGGCTATTTTCCCGTCTTTAATACCGACATCTGCTTTTACAACACCAAGTATCGGGTCTATTATTGTCACATTTGTGATTACAGTATCAAGTGATCCGTCGCCGGAAGTCGCCATATTGTCTAGTCCCATACCATCTCTCAATGTCTTTCCGCCTCCGTAAACCACTTCATCGCCATATACACGAAGATCCTTTTCTATTTCTACATAAAGATCTGTATTTCCGAGTCTGATCTTATCACCTACGGTAGGACCAAACAAATCATTATATTCTTGTCTTGTAATTGTAGCCATTGTAATTTTTTTCTTTGGTTAAACTTTATTTCTGCGCCTGATCGTCGTTAGATTTAAATCCAAACTCTCTCATTCGTCTTACAGCCTCAATTTTTACAGGATAATAACTTGGTGTATCTTCTGTACCTGAATAGCCGTTAGTAAGATTGTTAAATCCACGCACAACCCTTTTACCTGAGAATGCTACAACTTCAACTTCCTTTTCATCTCCCGGCTCAAATCTGATAGCTGTCGTAGCAGGAATATTCAAATGATAGCCGAATGTCGATGGTCTGTCGAATTCAAGATATCTGTTAACTTCAAAGAAATGAAAATGCGAACCGACCTGAATAGGCCTGTCTCCTGTATTTTTTACTTTTAGCGTAAATGTAGAGCGGCCTACATTATATTCTAAAGGATCTGAAAGCAAAATAACTCCGCCTACCGGCACCGGTGTAGCCGGTACGAAACCAGGTTTATTAGGATATAGATTATCAGTAACATCTGCTTTTGCAGTGCCGCTTTTTTTATTCTGATCAACTGGAGAACTACTCATAATAAAAAAATTTAGTCATTACTTAATTGGATTATGTATACTCACAAGTCTTGTACCGTCGGTAAAGACTGCCTCTACCTGAAGAAGATGTATCATATCGGCAACACCGTCCATAACATCTTCCTTTTTCAATACCATAGCCGCGTCTTTCATTACCTCTTCAACTGTTTTTCCTTCACGGGCACCCTCAAGAGCTGCCGAAGTGATAAATGCGACTGCTTCAGGATAATTGAGTTTCAACCCTTTTTGTAATCGCCTTTCTGCTATTATACCAAGTGATAACAGCATTAATTTGTCAATTTCTTTTGGTGTTAAATGCATAATAAAATAATTTATTTGAGTTTGGTATTACATTTATTTTTTAATACTAATCCTTAAACATTAATGAATAAATAATTGATTACTATGATATTGTATTTAAATTATTTTTATGATATAAACAGAAATTTATCAATATTGTTTAATTGTGTTTTTAATCACTTTATATAGAACGCAAATATTAACTACCTATATTTAAGACACTTAACTTCTAAACAAACATAAAAGGCAGTTTAAAAGTGATGACTTTTAAACTGCCTTAAATATTATATTATAATTATTAACTTTTAAATTCTGAATTTTACGCTGCTTGACGCAACATTCAGCTCCTCGCTTCTTTTACCGGGTGCGGCACCGGATACAGTTACGGTATACTCTCCCTTATTCAGTTTAGGACTTCCGTCTTCGGTATACATCTTTAGCTGATCAGGTTCGATTGTGAAGTCCACAGTCTTCGATTCTCCCGGGGCAAGGCTTATCCTTTTAAAATTCACAAGGCTGGAGATAGGTGTCGATACTCCTGCACCGGGAGCTGAAAGGTATAGCTGAGCAACCTCATCAACAGCTTTGTCGCCATTATTTGTCAAAGTTACCTGAACCTGCACCTGCTTTTTGCCTTTATTTTTAGGATTAAGTATTTTTGCATCACTATAAGCAACACCACAATATGTAAGACCGTAACCGAAAGGAAACATTATATTGTCATTCATATATTTATAAGTACGTCCCTGCATAGTATAATCGTCGAAAGCCGGAAGAGCCTCAACTGATAAAGGAAAAGTCACAGGCAAACGACCGGAGAAATTAACGTCTCCGAACAGAAGATCTCCCAGAGCATATCCCCCTTCCTGCCCCGGATACCACGCCATAACAACTGCATCCGAAAGTTCGGTGATCTCTTTCATATCTATCGGGCTGCCTCCCGTTACAACAGTTACAACTTTATTTCTGTTATTATGGGTCACTTTACGAAGGAAATCCATCTGATGTTCCGGAAGTCTGATATCTTCCTTGTCACCTCTGTGCGGTGAAGCGATAGCATCACCCTCTTCACCTTCAAGAGCACCCGAGATCCCCATAAAAACAACGCATACCTCAGCAGAACGGGCCTCTCCCAATGCCCAGTCCATTGAATTTATGCTTGGCTGATAAGTAAGGAATCCCAGCTTATAGTTAATGCTTGTTCCGTCGCTCACCTTATCGGCTATACCCTGAAGATATGTGCTGTAGCGGTTTGAAACTCCGAAATAGTTACCCATCATACTGAAAACGTCTGTCGCGTGCGGTCCGATGACATACATATTCTTAATCTCTTTATTAATAGGCAAAGCATTATCGTTTTTAAGAAGAACCATGCTTTTCTGTGCTGCCTCTCTTGCGATAGCGGCATGTTCGTCACTTGCGATTACCGAAGTAGGTATATCCGAATAGGGAGATTTATCGTCTTCTGTAAGGATTCCAAGTTTAAGTCTTGTCATCATAAGCGGATAAAGAGCTTTATCAAGATCCTCTTCTGTCACAAGTTGCTGAGCAAGGGCATCTTTCAGATGATGAAAACTTCCTCCGCATTCAAGATTCAGACCGCTTTTAATTGAAATAGCAGCAGCTTCCGCATGACTTCCGGCAATCTTATGTTCGGTGAATATATCAGTCACTGCTCCGCAGTCTGAAACCACATGCCCTTCAAAACCCCAGTCACAGCGTAATATATCATTAAGAAGGAAAGGGCTGCCTGAAGCACTTTCTCCGAAAACACGGTTATATGCTCCCATTATAGCCTCAACTTTGGCATCGCGGACAAGCATTTTAAAGGCAGGAAGATATGTCTCATATAAATCCTTTTTTGTAGGTATGACATCGAAATAATGACGGTCTTTCTCCGGTCCCGAATGTACGGCATAATGCTTGGCACATGCAGCAGCCTTCAGATAGAAAGGATGATCGCCCTGAAGTCCCTTCACAAATGCACCACCTACGATACCGCTCAGATAAGGATCTTCTCCGAAAGTCTCCATGCCGCGCCCCCAGCGTGGATCACGGAATATATTTACATTAGGCGACCAGTAGGTAAGACCTGCGTATATACTGTAGTTACCCAGAGATTGTGCGACATTGAACTTTGCTCTTCCTTCCGATGCTATGGCATCAGCCATGCGCTGCACCATTTCAGGATCGAAACTCGCGCCAAGACCTATCGGCTGAGGAAACACCGTAGCGCGTCCGTTTCTCGCAACACCGTGAAGAGCCTCACTCCACCAGTCATATGGTTTAATTCCCAGGCGCTCGACTCCGGGAGTATAATTCATCAGCTGTGAAATCTTCTCTTCTACTGTCATCTGAGATATTACATCTATTGCTTTTTGCTTCATTTCCGACTCAAGAGCAGCAATATCATCTGCCACCGCCGAAGCACATAACGTAAATCCGAATAAGGTTAGAATCAGTTTGTTTTTCATTTTCATAATAGCTTATGTGTTTTGTAATTGTAGTCATTTAATCACCGGATACCTTTATCCGCTTCTGTCATTTATTAACGTCTCAAAAGTATCATCATATACTTGTTTCAAAAGGACTTTTATCGGCATAAAAAGAACGTTATCGGTCATTCATGCTCAATAAGAGGAATTTATGTATTTCCGGTAATGATAATTTAATATTTTTGTATCAGACAAAAAAGCAGAAACACAACAACACATTATATAAATCAATCACCTCATATCCATGAAGAAATTTATTATCATATCTTTTATACTCTTTCTTTCATGCATAAATTTTTCCGTTTTTGCACAGAAACAGATTATTGACAAAAGAGATATGAAAGACGGTTTATCTGACAATTATATCCTCTCTGTCGCACAGGACAGAAACGGCTTCATATGGATCGGAACAGAAAACGGATTAAACCGCTTCGATGGTTCTGCCTTCACATATTATAAAGCCGAAAACACAGGACTTACCGACAACGGCATCAACAGTTTGCTTCCCGATCCCACAGAAGATATAATATGGATAGCGACAAAAAAGGGAGGACTTGTTAAACTGGATACAGGAAAAGCCTTATTCTCCTCTATTGATATTCCGGTGAATGAAGGATCGTCACTGCCGGTATACGGAGTTACAGATCTGTGTTTTTCTAAAAACGGTGATATATGGATCGCTACATATAATAAAGGTCTGAAAAAGCTGAAAAGAGAAACTGAAGAAATAACCCATTATGATCTTTCTTCTGTGCCATTGCCTTCTGACTACAGAATAAAAAGTATAAAGGAAGACAATTATGGAAATCTTTATATCGGCCACTGGGGTAACGGTCTTACAATTCTTCTTAATGACGGAAATATGAAGCATTTCTGCTACGAAGAGAAAAAACATAACGGTTTACCCGGAAATGAGATTCTTGATATCTGTTTTGACTCATTTAATAATGTGTGGCTTGCCACTCATCATGGTCTTGCGCTTTACAATCCGGACAATGATTCATTTACTGTTTATAAGAAAGACTCCTTTACAGGACTAAGTGACGACGATATCCATTCTCTTTGCGAAATCAATGGTTATTTATGGATGGCTACATGGAGTGGTGGAATAAATATTCTTGATATTATGGCTCTTAGGAATACCGGTGTCCCTGATTTCCGGACTATTGAATGTAATGATCTTCCGACAGGCCTATCCCCTTCATCAGTAAAAGTATTTTGCGATTCTTTCAACAATATATGGATGGGGTCATACGGCAGCGGTGTGAATATCATCAGTCATACACAACCGTTTTTCAACATTCTTACTTACTCTTCTCTAAAGGGAGATGATAATTCTCTGAGCAACAGAATGGTCAACTGTTTGACGTTTGACAATGATTCACTTCTGTGGGTTGGGATGAATAAAGGGCATATCGATGTCTATAAAAAGGATTCTTCATCAGATGAATTAATAAAAGTCAGCGCATACGGCCTTGAAGAGGATATCCTTGCCTCACTTACAGACCATAAAGGAAATGTGTGGTTCGGCGTAAACAGAAAAGGTCTTTATGTCTATGAAAAACAAAACGGAAAATTCAAAAATATCAGATATAATCCGGAGCAGTTCAGACATTCATATATAACATCTCTTTATGAGGACCGCAATCACAATATATGGATATGTACACACGACGGAATTATCAGATATGACTGTTCTGCTTCTTCTTTTACGGAATTCGATGTCAGGCAGAAAGGTCTTAAGAATGATCTCGTAACATCTTTCATTCAGGATGATGACGGCAACTACTGGATAGGAAGTACGACTGACGGACTAATTGTGGTTACACAGGAGTTTGACTTTATCTGTCATTTTACCTCATCGGATGCTCTTTCTTCAAATCTTATAACAAATATATATAAAGACTCATCATCAAGAATCTGGGTTTGTACATCTAAAGGGATCACACTGTTTGATTCCACAGATTCATATAAGATATTTGATGATAATTCCGGACCGGGGAATAATTTTGTCAGCTCTGTCGCAGAAGGAAAACATAATGAATTCTGGATAGCTACCAATTCAGGAATCATACACTATGACGAAAAGAGATCAGTGTCAACGTCCTATGATCATCATAACGGCATAAATTATCTTTCTTTCAAAAATTCTTCAGTAGCACGCTCTGCCGACGGAATGATATATTTCGGATCTCAGAACGGAATATGTTATTTTAATTCCGGGAAAGAAATAATCAGTCATGATATTCCCGAAGTAAAGATCACAGGTTTCGCGTTTCATGACAAAGGCGGTGATATGTCGGTAAACAAGGTTTATCTTCCTGTTACCGGGGAAATAGAACTGCCATATAATCATAACACTGTCACTATTGAGTTCAATGTTATGGATTATGCACTTAAAGATAAAGTGGAATATATGTTCAGGCTTAACGATGACAGAAATATGTGGAACGAAACCGATGGTAACAATCAGGTATCGTTTCATAATCTTTCGCCCGGAACATATAAATTCAACCTTAAAGTAAAGGCATACAATCGTGAATGGAGCGAAATAACGTCTGTGAAATTCATTATAAATCCTCCGTTATGGCTTTCACTGTGGGCGAAACTTATTTATATTTCAATTTCTATTGTTATAGCAGTCGCTGTCCTGCTGTTTTATAAACGAAAGATTGATGCCGAAAAGATGCTTTATATAGAAAAGCAGAATTCTATGCAACAACATAACCTTAATGAGGAAAGACTTCGTTTCTATACCAATATCACACATGAACTACGTACTCCGCTGACACTTATCATCGGACCGCTTGCCGATATGCTTGAAAGTTCGGAGAAACATTCAGAACAGAACCGTAAACTTTCGGTAATTCATAAAAGTGCGGTAAGACTTTCCGATCTGATAAATCAGATTCTGGAGTTCCGCAAAAGCGAGACACAAAACCGGACACTTAATGTCATGTTCGGTGATCCGGCAATTCTTCTGCAGGAGACTGTGTTGAAATATCAGGAACTCAACCGGAAAAAAAATGTATCGGTAGAGTTTATTTGCGAACCTGTTTCCCCTATATTCTATGATAAGGAAATTCTTACAATAGTAACAGATAACCTTATTTCAAACGCTCTTAAATATACCGATAGCGGAATAGTATCGGTCATACTTAAAGAGCTGAATGAAGACGGCATTATCTATACAGAAATAGAAGTCTGCGACACAGGATGCGGAATAAGCACAGAAGAACAGGATAAGATATTCGGACGCTATTATCAGGTGAATGACGATAACCGCCGATATGGTACCGGAATAGGTCTTGCTCTTGTCAAAAACCTTGTTACTCTTCATGAAGGTTGCATTACCGTTGAAAGTATTCAGGGTAAAGGTTCGAAATTCCGTATGCGTCTTCAAAGAGACAATCGTTACGGAAACCCAGTGATTGCAGAATCCGGTCGGGAAACTTCATGTACCTGTAAGGCTCTTACTCCTGCCGACTCTTCATTACCTACACTTCTTATTGTGGAAGATAATGAAGAGATACGAAACTATATAGCTGAGTCGTTTGCAGATACATTCAATATTATTGAAGCCGCTGACGGAAAAGCAGGAACGGAACTTGCTCTGGAAGTGATTCCGGATATGATCATTAGCGATATAATGATGCCGGTGACCGACGGTAATGTATTATGTAAGACTCTGAAGGAAGATCTGCGCACAAGCCATATACCTCTTATACTTCTTACTGCCAAAGGCTCGGAAAAAGATAAGGAAGAGGGCTATTCTTCGGGAGCGGATTCATACATAACAAAACCGTTTACTGCATCAGTACTTAAGAGCCGCGTAAGCAATCTGATGGAAGGGCGGAAAAAGATAGCAGAATATTTCTCTACCAATCATTATAAAAAGGCTGCCATCAATCTATCACTTAATAAGATGGATAATGAATTTATCGAAAAGGTGGAATCTGCCGTAAGCAATAATATGGGAAACGTGAAGACTGACATAACTTTCCTTTCCGAACAGCTCAACATGAGTTATTCTGCTTTTACAAAAAAGATTAAGGCTGTCACCGGCCTTACGGCAAATGAATTTGTAAGAAAGACTAAGATGCGACATGTTGAACAGATGATGCTTTCGGGGAAATACAATATTTCCGAAATAGCAGAGTTGACCGGCTACAACAGTATGGCATATTTCCGCGAAGCTTTTAAAGAGGAATTCGGAGTCCTTCCGTCTAAATTCATAGCCGGCATAAAAGAGCAGGAAAATATCTGATTCATCTTTACGGGTCTATTGATTTATTCTCCTGCCTCTTCTGCGATTCCCAACTGAAAGCAGGCCGGCACACGTAAGGAAAACGGCCGGACCTCTTCCGTCAACCGGATGATCGCCTCCCGGTAGACAGGCGGACTCTTTCCGGAAATCACAAAAACAATATATAAGAAATAAAGCCGCTTTAGCTTAATCGCTAAAGCGGCTTTTTATCTTAAGGGTAAAGAAAGGAAGTTATTCTTTAAGCCATTTTGCCATCCATTTATATAATGCACGGTTCCAGAAGACAGAGTTCTGCGGTTTGTTCACCCAGTGACATTCATCAGGGAAATAAAGCAATTCCGCTTCAATACCGCGAAGTCGTGCCGCTGCAAATGCCGATTGTCCCTGAGATACAAGGATACGATAGTCCATATTGCTGTGTACACACATTATAGGTGTATCCCATTTATCGACAAACAGATGAGGTGAATTAGCATACGTGCGTTGTGCAAGCGGATTGTTTTTGTCCCAGTACGGACCTTTATTATCCCAGTTGGCAAACCACATCTCATCGGTTGCCAGATATTGTGTCGCGATATCGAAGACACCGTCATGAGAGAAGAACACTTTAAAGCGCTTTTCATGATGTCCCGCAAGCCAGTAGACCGAATATCCGCCAAAACTTGCGCCAAGGCAACCAAGACGGTCTTTGTCAATATACGGTTCGGTGGCAAGATCGTCGATAGCCGCGAAGTAATCCTGCATACATAAACCTCCGTAATCGCCGCTTACTTCTTCTACCCATTTCCGGCCGAAGCCAGGGCAGCCACGTCGGTTTGGCATCGTCATCACATAGCCCTGTGCTGCCATAAGGATGAAGTTCCAGCGGTTGCTCCACACCTGACTGCACGCTTCCTGCGGACCTCCCATGCACATAAGCAGCGCAGGATATTTTTTGTCGGGATCAAAGTCCGGCGGATATAACACCCATGACATCATTTGTTTTCCGTCAACGGTTTTTGTCCATCGTCCTTCCACTTTTCCGAGTCTGATCTGCTGAAGGATATGATCGTTTTCATGTGTGAGCCGCCTGATACTGTTGTCCTGCTTAGGATCGATGATATATATATCTTCAGGAGCGACCAGTGAATGGCGTAATGTCAGTATTCTGTCGCCTATCAAAGACAATCCGAGATAATCGAAATCGCCTTCAGTGATCTGTTTATAATTTCCTTCAAAATCAACACTGAATATCATAGTGCAGCCGTGCCATACGGAAGCGAAATAGAGAGTCTTTGAATCCTCTGCCCAGCAGAATTCAGAAACATCATTATCAAAGCGTACTGTAAGGTCGGTTTTTTTGTGAGTTGAAAGATCCATAAGATACAGACGGTTCTTATCACTTTCATATCCGTCGTGCTCCATACTCAGCCAGGCTACATATTTTCCGTCTTTTGAGAAGCGCGGATTCATGTCATAGCCAAGGTTCTGATCGGGATCTCCCGGTATCTTATTTATGTTGACCTCCTGTTTTGTCTCGATATCATATACATATATATCTGAGTCGGTAGATAAGGTATAAGCCCTGCCTACTTTCTTTTTACAGGAATAGGCTATCTTTTTCGAACAACTGCTCCATGTAAGTTCTTCCATACCTCCGAAAGGAAGTAAAGGAGATTCGTAACGCGTTCCCTGCAGGATATCGGTTGCCTCTCCTATGGAATTTCCGTCAAAGGATGCATAAAAAGGATGAGGGACAACTTCCTGCCATTTGTTCCAGTGTTTATACATAAGATCATCAGCCATTTTAGCCGTAGTCTTAGGTAAATCTTTATAAACGTCATCCGGATGATAGGCATAAGGTACATCAGAAATAAAAAGTACATTATTGCTGTCAGGAGCGAAAAGGAAACTGTCGATATCTTTCGCGAAATTCGATATTTTCTTCCGCCCTGATCCGTCCGGATTCATTTCCCATATCTCACTTTTGCCTCCTTCATCGCTAAGAAATGCAAGTCTGGAATCTCCTTTTATCCATTGTGGATTACTCTCGTCGGCTTCAGTCTGAGTAAGAAGAATGTCATTGCCTCCATCGCTGTCCATAACGCGGATCACGCTGTGGCTTTTGTTCTCCTCAACACTGAAGTATGTCACGTTATATGCTATCCTTTTACCGTCACCGGAAGCGGTGGCGCAACTGATACGTCCCATTGACCACATTATCTCGGGAGTATATCTGCCATCGGTAATTTGAGGATTATGCTTACCTATATTTGCCATAACAATATTTTTTTAAGATTTTCTATTTAAGATATTTATCCAGCCACTTAAAGAATACACGGTTCCACAGAACCGAGTTCTGAGGTTTGCTCACAAAGTGGCATTCATCAGGGAAAAACAGGAATTCAGCATCTATATTGCGAAGTCGCGCGGCATCGAAAGCCGATTCGCCCTGAGAAACGGGGATTCTGTAATCTTTATCACTATGGATAACAAGTATAGGAGTATCCCATTTATCGACAAATATGCTTGGAGAATTTTTGAATGAACGTTGTGCAGCAGAATTATTGACATCCCAGTACGGACCGCCCTCATCCCAGTTTTCAAACCACATTTCATCGGTAGCGAGATACATAGAATCAAAATCAAACATACCGTCGTGTGAAAGGAAAACCTTAAAGCGCTTTTCATGATGACCCGCAAGCCAGTAAACCGAATATCCTCCAAAACTGGCACCTACACATCCGAGACGGTCTTTGTCAATATAAGGTTCTTTTGCCATATCGTCGATTGAAGAGAAGTAGTCCTGCATGCAGAGGCCTCCGTAATCCTTGCTGACTTCTTCCGTCCATTTTCTGCCGAATCCCGGACAGCCGCGTCTGTTTGGCATTACTACGACATATCCCTGATTTGCCATATAAACGAAATTCCATTTATTGCTCCATATCTGACTGCAGGCTTCCTGAGGACCGCCCATACACATCAGCATCGCGGGATATTTCTTTGTGGCATCAAAACCTGCGGGATAGATAATCCACGACATAAGCTGCTTGCCGTCGACAGTGGTGGTCCAGCGTTCTTTCACCTCTCCTATCTCTATCTGACTGAAGATATGATCGTTTTCATAGGTAAGCTGTTGTACGCCGTTATTATTGGAAGGATCGATATAGAATATGTCTTCGGCTTTGCGCATAGACCGGCGGATACACAATATCTTATTTCCCATCATTGAGGGATGGATATAATCATAATCTCCCTCAGTGACCTGGACATATTCCCCTTTAAGATTCATATTATAGAGTAGTGTGCGTCCATGCCATACAGAGGTGAAATATATAGTTTCAGTAGAGTCATCCCAGCAGAATTCAGCTACGTCATGATCAAAATCTGTTGTAAGATCTGTTTTTTTATGTGTGGAAAGATCCATCAGATACAAACGGTTCTTATCACTTTCATAACCGTCGTGCTCCATACTTAACCAAGCCATATATCTGCCGTCTTTTGAGAAGCGCGGATTCATGTCATAACCAAGATTCCTGTCGGGATCACCGGGTAGCTTACATAAGTTTATTTCTGTTTTGGCAGCAATATCATAAAGATAGATATCCGAGTCGGTTGACAGTGTATATGCAGTCCCGGCTTTCTTCTTACATGAATAAGCGATATACTTACTGTCGGGAGTCCATGAGAGCTCTTCTATACCACCGAAAGGCAGAAGAGGCGATTCGAATTTCGTTCCTTCCAGGATATCGGTTGCCTGAGTTATCTCGTTACCGTCAAAAGCAGCAAAGAACGGATGCGGAACGGTTTCAAGCCAGTGATCCCAGTGTTTATACATAAGATCATTAGCCATCATCGCTGTTGTCTTGGGTAAATCCTTATACAGATCGTCAGGATGATAGATATAAGGAGCCTGAGAGATAAACAGCACGTTCTTACTGTCGGGAGCGAAAAGGAAGCTGTCTATCGCTTTATCAAAAGAAGATATCTTCTTTCGTTCAGTTCCGTCAGGATTCATTTCCCATATTTCGTTCTTTCCGGTTGCATCACTGAGAAAGGCTATTCTGGTTCCATCTTTAATCCATTGCGGATTATTTTCATCGGAAGCATCGGCAGTCAGTAGTTTATCATCACTGCCGTCACTGTTCATGATACGAATGACATTACGGCCTTTGTTTTCTTCAAGGCTGAAGTAAGTTACGACATACGCGATCTTAGTACAGTCGGGAGAGGCTGTACATGCGATGATATGCCCCATTGCCCACATTGCTTCCAGTGTGAACTTGCCGTCAGCAATCTTTATGTCACTTCTTCCGATTATGGGTTTTGGTTTAGAGTCGGGACATTTCTGTTTGTCATCAGAAATGTCGGTTTTTAATGTTATTGCCATAATATCAGATATTTATTATTTAGCAGTCTTTCCGAGAGCGGTTTTCACGGGTAAAGCAGAGTCATATATATATACTGTGAAATATGTCATATATGACTGAATCATAGACAGATTACTCAGAGTAAAAAGCTAAATATTTGTTATATAAGAGATTTTTCTTTTTTTCAGTAAACAAACCTGTTATGGCATTGTTCGTACTCCCTATTATTTAGATGGAACAGTGCCGACACAGCTTTTTTCTCATTTACCTGATGAGTTTCATTATAGTTAAAAACAGAAAATAGTAAACTTATCTTAAACATATAGGTCGGTAAAATGTCTTTATAAAAAACAGTTATATATAACCTTGTTATCCGGAGGTGGAATAAAGGTTATTTAATACTTATTTTTCATTAAACTAAAAACTTATAAATCATGGGAATTAAGAATGGAAAGGGACTTTTGATTCCTTTTATTACGGTATTCGACGTATATTGGATTTATATTATGAATAGTCTGCCGGGGCTTGCTGTGGCTCCTTTATTAGGAGATTTGAATGCGGTCTTTCCTGACGCTACCGACCTTGCTATTCAGATGTTAAATACTATCCCTTCGTTATTATGTATACCTTTTATCTTTTTCGGAGGACAGCTTGCCTCAAGATTCAATAATCTGGTGTTGCTGAACATCGGTAATGTAGTATTTTTCGTAAGTGGTTTTTTCATGTTATTCTGTAAAGAACTATGGCAATTGATTGCTCTTAGTGCGCTTCTTGGAGCCGGTTCAGGTATAATGCTTCCACTGGCAACAGGTTTTATCGGTCAGCTGTTTTACGGTAAAGCCCGAACCAAACAATTCGGTATTTCGCTTACTATGACAAATGTCGTATTGATAGGTACAACTATATTTGTGGGATATATAGGTGAAGTAAACTGGCGTTTGCCGTTCTGTGTTTACTTAGCTCCTATCGTTCCGATATTTCTTACTCCGGTATTGAGAAAATATGTTCTTGTACATCCTCCTAAACAGGTAAAAGGGGGGCCGAAAATCAATCCTTATAAATCTATCAAGATCGGAATGATGATCCGTTATTGTCTTTTTGTGGGATTGACTCAGTTTCTTACTATGGTATTAAGTATAGACATGGCGTTTCTTGTCGAACAATATCATGAAAAAAGCGGTATAGCCGGTGACATTATCTCTTTAGGTATGTTATCCATCGCTCTTGCCGGTCTGTGCGTAGGCTTCTTTGTGAAGATTATAAGAAGAGGTCTTCTGGAGTTCTGTATTTTCTTCTTAGCTGTAGGATATACCATAATAAGTTATGCCGACAGTCTATGGTTCGTTTGTATAGGTTTGGTTCTTTCTATGTTCGTTTACGGTATCTGTAATCCGTTCGCAACAGATAAGGCATCAAAATCAGCAACAGGTGCTGCAGCTATAACAATAGCTATGATGTGGGTATTACTTGTTGTTAACGTAGTTTCCGTAATTGCTCCGTTTGTAATTGCATGGGCTAAGGAATTGCTCCATGCTCCTGCCTCTCATACATTCTCTTTCAAATTTATGGCTGTTGTCGGTTATCTGGCAGCAATAACCATCTTCGTCAGAAGAATTATAATGGAAAGAAAGACTAAAAGACTTGCTGCTGCCGGTATTGATAATAAACCGGCTGCTCCTGCAGGTGGTGTGACAACTAATGCAACAAGTAATCAGAAAGCTACAACCAACAGCACAGGCACTAATACAAATAATACTCAGGTGAACAATTCAGGAAAAACTTCAGATACTACAAAACCTGATAATGATCCGGGGAAAAAATAAAAAAGATATTACACGGAATTTCTGTTCCGGATTCTTTATTCCTGAATATAGAAAGGGCAGTGACAAGATTAATCAGTCACAGCCCTTTCTCTTATCCGGAAAGCGAAGAGCCTTATTCTGATTCGTCTCAGAATATAATGAAAATAAAAAAGCCTCGACAATCTTTCGATTATCAAGGCTTTACTGCGGTATGGACGGGACTCGAACCCGCGACCCCCTGCGTGACAGGCAGGTATTC
>CAMTON010000066.1 GCA_947074105.1 uncultured Bacteroidales bacterium | reverse complement strand
CTTAAACTCAATAAAGTCAAGAGTTCCGTTCTTCCATATTATGCATCCGAAATATGCACATATTGTCGCGGCATTGAAAAAACAGAATGTCGCGTCGAGATATTTGTTTCGCGTAGAAAGAGTTTTATAAAAACGATACAACCCGAATACTAAAAGCCATATTGCAAAGAAAAGAAGAAGATGAAAAATCAATCCCGTATTTATTCCGAAATTCTGATAAAGAAGAGAATTAACAAAGCTGTATTTGTTGTTAAAGACTGGTTTAAATGCTAAAAAATCAGGAATGATTTCATAATTAACATTCATATATGAAGCAAAAATAAATACTTTTGTCACCTGATCGAGAGCAACCAGTATCAATGTCATGAGTGCGATGTCCCTGGTTTTCATAATACTTTGTTTTTATCGGAAATAAATATCGAAATAACTTATCAGGATATCTGAAAGTCTTATTTTCATTGATTGTATGAGAGGTTTTCCCTTTTCCGAAAAGAAAAATTCCATTGAACGGTAAGAAATAAAACTGATAATCCAACCTGATACTATCATAAACAACCCACACCATTGTTTGATTGACTGTTTCAGGATTTTTAGCATAAAAAATTAAAACAGGCACTTGTTGCGATTTTTTCTATTCTTTGTTGATTTTAATAAATTATACTTTTATATAAAGTATTAGACCACATAAAATTATGATACGTAAAGCTGAATTAAAAGATGCCCCTGCCATCAGGGATATTTATAATGAATATGTTGTTAAAAGTGATGCTACATTTGAGACTGATCCGGTAACAGTAGAGCAGATGGAGGAGAGGATTTCTCACATATCGCATGATTATCCTTATTTCGTATATGAAGAAGCGGGACAGGTCATAGGATATAGTTATGCCCATCCCTGGAAAGAGCGTGCAGCCTACAGATTCACACTTGAAACTACGGTTTATATCTCTCCCTCGCATAAAGGTAAAGGTGTCGGTCTGAAACTTATGGAAAGACTTATCTCAGAATGTAAGGAAAGAGGCTTTCATGCTCTTATAGCATGTATAACAGAAGGAAACGAAGCAAGCAATAATCTGCATCTTAAACTTGGTTTCCGACAGGTTTCAAAATTCGATCAGGTAGGAATGAAATTCGATCGTTGGATCGGGGTGGTGGATTTTGAACTTATACTGGATAAATAAAAAATACGCGTTATTTATTGAAAACGGCCGCAAAGAAAAATAAATCTTTGCGGCCGTTTTTGTGAATTCCCTTTTCCTATCTCTCTGTATAGAACATCATTGATACATAATCCACTACCTGATCCATCTGAGCTACTTCGCCCGAATGTCCCTGACGCAGAATCTTTATATTGAAATGCTCATACATATCTTTCGCGAAATAAAACAGAGTCATAATGGTTCCGAAACCGCATATCGAGATATTCTTTTCCTTTACGCGTTTTTCAAATTCCGCACAGTCATATTTCATAAGTGCCTCAAGAGCATAATCGTCAAGCTGTCTGCCTATATCTGCCGAAGCAAAATGATTGAAATCAGATGAGGCAATGAACAGGGGTTTCTTATTAAGAACTTTGCATGCTTTAAAAAGCGCATGCCCGAGAGCCCGTGCATTTTCGCGGTTCTGAGCTCCGAAACTCACTGGAAGAATCTTTGTCCCCTCAGGCATGAAATACTGAACATAAGGTATTATCACCTCTCCCGAATGTTCAAACTCCTGTGATACTTTGTCTTCCGGAAGTCCTACATAAGAAGCCAGTTCCTTATCGACCTGAATCACTCCAAGCGGTGATTGCCAATAATCATGTTCGTCAATTGATGCCGGCAGACCTGCTCCGTGATGATTAGGGTTTACAATTATAACCACGTCAAACTCCTGTCCGCTATCTTTTACGATTTCAAAAAAATGGATTGCCTGCGGAGCACTGTAGATATGACCTGCGTGCGGCACGACACCACCTATGATATTTGAATTTATCAGAGTATAATCTATCTTATCTTTTTCCTGCTTTATGGCATTTTCAATAATCTGAATCACTTCCTCTTTTTTAGAGGAGTAAAACTTACCCTCGGCATAATTAGGACGTATATACATAGCTGTTATTATTGAATTGTTTTTTCTTTATGATATTGTCATTTCCGGTCAGACATTTCCCATATATACATTTTTCAGATATCTTCCGGCGATTGTATAAAGTTCCTGTATCTTTTCTATCGATGTCGGAGGATTCTTAAGTTTGTGGCATGGAAAATATCTGTTTATATGAAGAGGTATCTTATCTCCGAGTTCATCCTTTATCCACCTTACGGTTTTTTCAAACTCTACCGCATCATCATTTTCTCCCGGAATAACAAGATAAGCTATTTCAAGATGATTGCCGTTTGACGCTATTGTCTTAAGTGTGGCAAGAACGGGAGCTATAGTTGATTTTGTCAGATTCTTATAAAAATCATTGCTGTATCCCTTCAGGTCGATATTGAACGCATTGATAAGAGGCAGAAGCTGTCGGAGCGGCTCCTGCTCTATATAACCGTTGGATACCATCACGTTTACAAGACCGGCTTCTTTTGCAAGAGTGGCTATGTCACGCATATATTCAAACCAGACAGTAGGTTCGTTATAAGTATACGCAATACCCACATTCCCACGATCCATAGTATTAAGTGCTGCTTCGACTATAGCTGCGGGAGGAACATTCTTTTCGGAAAACTTCACGGTTTCTTCGTCAGCTGTGGCAATTTTCCAGTTTTGACAAAAGAGACATCCAAGGTTACAGCCTATGCTGCCTATCGAAAATATATATGAGCCGGACATGAAGTTGAAAAGCGGTTTTTTTTCTATCGGATCAAGAGCTGCCGAAGATATGACTCCGTAATTCATTGAATAAAGAGTACCGCCTTCGTTTTTGCGAACTTTGCATATACCGGTTTTTCCGTCCTGAATCTTACAGTGATGAGGACAGAGGTCACAGATCACGCCATTGTTGTCTGTTTTTCTGTAAAATGAAGCTTCAACCATATTTATCAGTCTTTGGATTAATAAAATAAGTTGTAAAAATCACTATGGATATTAATAATAACGTGTTACCGTGAAACGTTCCACGCTTATGCTTGTTCCCGGCTCGATACCGGCCTTCTGCATCGCTATCTGTAACTGAGCTTCAACAGAAGTTACTCCCGGAAGATCAGGGAGAAGTACTCCGCGACGACCGTTACTGTTGACTATCACTCCGTAAGTCTTGGCATCAAGTTGATCTATGGAATAGATCGGTTCAGGTTCTCCCAATACATCGACCGATATTTCAAGGCCCGGAAGCTCATGTTTCTCAACCGGAGGGAAACGGGGATCCCTTAATGCAGCTGATATTGCATTTTCACGTATCTCATCTCTTAGCGATGGTCTGACAGGCAGGATAGTGCCTATACATCCGCGAAGTGATCCGTCACCGTTGTGAAGTGTTACGAAACATGCTTTCCTTTCGGTAAGTTCTTCACTTGTTCCCGGAAACACGGGGTCTCTGTCATCAAAATAAGCGTTAAGAACCTCTCGTGCCCATTTTGTCTGTATTGATTTATCTTCTGTCATGATATTGATAAATTGAGTATTATTAAAATAAAAAGTCGACGGACGTGATAATGTTCAAAATTGATGGCCTGATAACTATTTTATAAGAATATATTCAATATCCATATCCCATATTTTAGATTCGGAATTAATAAAAGTTATTGATGAAAATCGTATAAGAATCGAGTCATTTTTATAAACAAGAAAATTGTTAGCATTTTCATCCGTAATATCCTCATCAGGAAATTCATCTGAACCTAAACCTACTTTTTCCATCTGTGTTTTCAGTATTTTGTCTCCTGAAATATTAAATATATTATTATCCGTAAGTCTGACAGAAAGAGTATCATTGGTATATCTGTAATTCATGTTTTGTAAATCTTCCGAATAATTGTCTTCTTTTGGTTTTATTATATAAGAATAGCCTGAAAGACTTATAAATTCCGGAGTCGCACTAATAATATTATATTTATATTTATGATTGAAAAATGACGGATACATTTTTTTTAAATCGTTACTTTTTGCCAATCCCATAGATTGAAGCATGACGGTATCTTTGCTTTCTATTATTTTAACAGAAGAATAAAGAGATACGATACGATCGGCGAATTCCGGTTCTTTCAGTCCTGATATATCTGTAACGAAATTTCCTTCACTGTCACGAATACCTGTTTCTATGATTATTTTTTCCGCTCTCTCGTATTGTGAATGTAACGTAATGTCGCCGGCTGAGAAATATGGGATATATGTAATGACTGTAAGGCTTATAAAAGCCAGGAGAGTGATATAAAAATAATAATTGATTCTTTTAAACATCAATATGATGACAGCAAAAGTCATGATGATCCCGCATACTACTAGATATACTCTTTGATCGGTATATCCGAACTCATTTATTCTTCTGAAAACTGCCATCCAGAACATTATTATAGCCGGCAGAGATATATAACTGAAATAACGGAAAAACCAGGATACTATATTTTTTGTCATAAACGGAGTGACTGCTTTTTTCAATATTCCGATCATAACAAATACAAAAACCATTGTCGATATACTTCCCTTTGGAAACTCAGCATTTATAACTATTACTGCAAAATAGATATAAAGAATGGCAGAATATATTATGACAGCCGGCGAAATTATATAGCCGAAAAGTATATCCAGGAATTTATTGCCCGATTTTATTTTCGAATAATCACTGTCGGAAAGATACATGAAAAGGGATGGCGCAATAAATATCCATACTATTGATGACATATAATAGAGTGACTTTCCTTCCGCAATCCCTTTTACGTCAGGGAAGATTAATGCAACAGATTTTATTATAAGATAAAACAAAAGCCATAATATAAAAGAGAGTAAAATCGCAATAAATGTGCTGAACACATATTTCATACATGTTCTTATAAAGCTTTTATTATCAGTCTTTTTATTGCACAGCAAAATAAGCAGCGGTCCGAGTATGAAAGTTGTTATCTCATACTTATATGTTCTTATCCACTCATTAAGGTCGGGACTGAAAGCTGCCCCTATGGCGGGAATAAGAGTAAGATAATATATATATCGCCGGCTTTCTCCGGTAAGATTGTTGACTGCAAAAGATATGCAGGCAAACACCGGACATAGATATACCCATGAATAATCCTCAATGATTTTTTCTTTATGAAGAATGACTCCTGCCAGAGTGGCAAACAGGATAACAGATTCTATAAAGTGGTTTTTCAATAATACGACATAATTATTAAAAGTCGATGTGATGTTTTTACTGATATTCATAATCTGATTCTTTATATAGGTCTTCGTTTTATTTCTGATCTCAGTTAATGATTCTTTCGGATATTAGATTACTATCGATACGAACAGTGGTTAATGCTGCCTTCTCAGTTTTTTTCTATCGCCAAATATAACTTATATCCTTGTATAACTTCCGTTCTATATTTTATTATTAAGCATTTAAGAAGCGATTGCCGGCTGCCGGAAGACCGGATTCAGCCCGAAGGTCGTCTGACTCCCTCTCGGAGGGCATCAGGACTGCGTCCGGAAGTCTTTCTGACGCATGTCGGGAATCGCGGAAAACTACGGTCATTATATTAAAAATCAGGGTGTTTTGTGTTATTTAGAATTATTCCTAATACCTGATCGGTGTGAATAAGGGCAAATTATACATAAAATTAGGTATTGATAATAAATCGTTTAATAGTGAAATTTGCATTATACAATTAACTCTTAAACACAAAAGATAGGTTATGAAAAAAACTGCAATTTTATTCGGCTCTTCTACAGGTACAACTGAAAATATAGCATCACTTATTGCTAAGAAACTAAATGTCGGTTCATCTGATGTTTATGATGTATCATCTGTAAAAACAGAAGATCTTGCTTCTTATGAAGTACTTATTCTGGGATCTTCGACATGGGGACTTGGTGATCTTCAGGATGACTGGGAAACTTTTCTTCCAAAGTTAAAGAAAACGGATCTTAAAGGGAAATTTGTGGCAATATTCGGAACAGGCGACAGCAGTTCATATCCTGATACATTCTGTGATGCGATGGGAACAATATATCAGGAACTTCAGGGAACCGGATGTACTTTCTTCGGATCGGTAGCGGCAGACGATTATTCATTTGATGCTTCTACAGCTTTTGTAAACGGACTTTTTATCGGTCTGCCCCTTGATGAGGTAAATGAAGATGAAAAGACAGAGAGCCGTATAGATAACTGGGTCGGAATATTGAAATCAGAGTGTTTAAACTAAAAACTAATTTTTGATGATCAGAACAAATACTTCAAATAATAATAAAGTGCCGGGTGAGGTGAAAGTCTTGTCAAATCATATTTATGAATTTAAGAAAGGTGTAAGAAATCTTGTGCTTTATACGTTCAGCAAGAAATATGAAAATGAGATAATAAAGAAACTGGAGAGTCAGAAGATTCCTTATCTTAAACAGGAGGTGGGATCACGCTCTGTAAATCTCTTCTTCGGGCGACAGGAATGCATAGACGCAATCGGTTTTCTTGCCGACCGTCCGCTTTACGCGCTTACCCCGGAGGAGGACTTTATTTTAGGAGCTTTACTTGGTTATGATCTTTGCCGTCAGTGCCAGAGATATTGCTCAAAAAAGAAAAAAGAAATTTCATAATTGCGGTTTATGTAAATAACCCGATGTTTTAAATTAATAGATTTTTGATGGATTATTAAGTTCATAGGACTTATATGTCTTATAATGAGTAAAGCCTTTGAGTCCGTGCAGGATCCAAAGGCTTGTTTTTTTATTTCAGGTTTTTCAGATATTCCATAAAAGTATCACTTAACGAATATTCTTCTGATATACATCTGTTATATAGTTCCATAAAAATTACCGGCGAAGCAAAACCGCTTATCATCTCTTTCTCATAACCGGCTTCACGGATAAGTGTCGATATATAATATCCCGTAGGAGTGCCTCCGAAACGGATAAAGTCGGAAAGGTCGGTGTTGAACTCATCCTCACTTATCTCATCATTTATATAGGATATGGTAAGCTGCTCAAGATCTTTTATCAAAGATGGAGTTATGTTATAGACACGATTATATTCGCTGACATAACTTTCCGGCAGACCGAAATGTGTAAACCCGACTGAAAGGTCGGCAAGCGATTTTTTATCTATTAAATCAGCTATTCCTTCATTCTGCCAGCTCAGGATAACTTTTATAAGTGGAGATCTTATTTCCGAAGATGAGAAATGAGAGATATAACTCAGAAACATCTCACGAGCAAGACGATCGGTTCGTTCTTCGCTGCTTTGTTTAAGAAACCGGTTACAGTCCCATATCATATTACCGGACAGATTTAAAATATCAGGTTCCATAAAGACAAGGCTTACCGGAATAGAATATATAAGTGAATCTACAGGATTGACAAGAAAACTTCTTAATTTGGATATGGCATCACCGTAAATACGTGAATCATCTAAATTCAGAAGCATTTCTTTTATATCCGATTCGTTTTCTTTTATTTCAATAAAGTTTGCAAGAATTACGCGCAGAAGCAGCGTTTCCCACTCTTCTGATATTTCCTCCCCGGGAATATTCATAATACTGTCTTTCTCATTTTGCCTTCGCGGGTCATATGCTAGCTCCATAGCCCGGCGCAGAAACATCTCCTTTTCGTCAAATGTAGCCGCGATACACCGGCTGTAACCGTCAGTGGCGAAAAGTTCGCTCCATTCTTTTTCCGAAGGAGTATTTTCAGTACCTATCTTATCTGCCATTCTGAAGAATGCGCTGACAGATGAAAATTCAATCGGAGTTTCTTTATGGGCAAGCAATGAGTTACTTATAAAAAGACAAAGAGAGAGCAGGATAAAAGGTATAGATTTCTTCATGGCTTTATTTTTCTAAAGCAAAAACGCCTCCTTTTTGTTCACCTTCTAAACTTTTAATTGCCTTAAAAAACATATTTTATTAATTAAATGAGTTTTATTTGAAAATAATCTTAGTAAAATTAAAAAAAAATATATTTTTGTCTTTGACCGAAAAACACAGTATTTAAAAAACTGATTTTCTTTTTCAACAGGATATTTAGCAAGCAAGGATTCAATTAAAAAATCAGAATATGAAAAAGAAAATTGCATTATTAGTTTTATCTACAATTCCGTTTGCTCTTTCCGCAAAAGAGTACAAGCTTACTTCGCCTGACGGAAAGCTTAAGACTGTAGTAAATGTCGAAAAAGACATTACTTATCAGATTTCTCATGAGAGTGATGAGGTACTTTCGCCTTCTCCGATAGCTCTTTATCTGAAAGACGGTAAAGTGCTTGGTGAAAATCCGAAGGTAAAATCTGTAAAAAGAAACAGTGTAAATAAAAAGCTGGATACCCCTTTTTATAAGCGTATTGCCGTGACCGACAATTATAATGAAATGGTCATCAGCTTCAGTGATAATTATTCGCTGGTCTTCCGTGCCTATAATGACGGATCGGCTTACCGTTTCTCCACTTCGTTTCCCGATTCTATAATAATTGAAAAAGAGAAAGCCGATTTCACATTTTCAAAAGATTATCCTACCGTTTATATCTACAGTAACGGGAAGGGAGAGAACCGCGACCAGTTTAAGACATCTTTCGAGGAGCAGTATAACAGAAGTACGGTGACAGGCCATAATACTTATTGCCTGCAGCTTTTGCCTATGATGGTTGAACTTGAAAACGATAAGAAACTTTGTATCACAGAGGCTGATCTTGAAGATTATCCGGGAATGTTTATCGTCAACGATACGATAAATCCTGTTCTTCATGCACTTATGGCACCTCTTCCGAAGACTACATATCAGGGAGGACATAACATGCTTCAGCGTATGGTGACCGACAGAGAGGATTATATCGCTAAAACAAACGGAAAACGTGATTTTCCGTGGAGAGTGTTCGGTGTATCTGTAAATGATATAGAACTAGCAAATTCCGATCTTGTGTATAAACTTGCTTCACCTTCACGTATTGAAGATGTGTCCTGGATCAAACCGGGTAAAGTGGCATGGGAATGGTGGAATTTCTGGAATATCCATAATGTGGAGTTCCGTGCAGGGATAAATAATGAAACTTATAAACATTATATTGATTTCGCTTCAAGAAACAATATAGAATATGTGATTCTTGATGAAGGCTTCAATGTGAACCTGCAGGCCGACATGATGCAGATCATACCTGAAATAGATCTGCCAATGCTTACCGCTTATGCCAATGAGCGTAATGTGGATCTTATTCTGTGGGCAGGATACTGGGCTTTCAACCGTGATATGGAAGGAGTGGCGAAGCATTATTCAGAAATGGGGATAAAAGGTTTCAAGATCGATTTCCTTGACCACGACGATCAGGATATGATCAACTTCACTTATAAAGCGGCTGAAGTATGTGCTAAATATAATATGCTTGTCGATTTCCACGGAGTGTCTAAACCTACAGGTATTCAGCGTACTTATCCTAACGTTCTTAACTATGAAGGCGTTTATGGTCTGGAGCAGACTAAGTGGGGTGAGGCTGATAAGATAGATATGCCTTTTAACGATGTGACTATTCCTTTCCTTCGTATGTTTGCAGGTCCTCTTGATTATACTCAGGGTGCAATGCGCAATGCTGCGAAAAGAAACTATTGTCCTCTTTATTACGAACCGATGAGTCAGGGAACACGTGTTCATCAGTTGGCTCTTTATATGATATTCGATTCTCCGCTTAATATGCTTTGTGACTCTCCTTCAAATTATGAGAAAGAACAGGAAAGCACTTCATTTATTGCTTCGATTCCTACAACATGGGATGAAACAGTGGCTGTAAACGGTAAAGTGGGAGAATATATCACAATGGCACGACGTAAAGGAGATACATGGTTTCTTGGTTCTGTAACAAACTGGACTCCGCGCGAAATGAATATCGATCTTTCATTCCTTCCGGCAGGAAAATATAAAGTTGAATATTTTAAAGACGGAGTGAATGCCGACCGTAACGGAACAGACTATAATACAGGAGTGACAACACTTGATGAAAATACAAGAACTCTTGATATCAGAATGGCATCAGGCGGTGGCTACAGCGCTAAGATCGTTAAGATGTAATCATTAATATTTAGCTTTTCAATTCATAAGAATGCGGGCTGTCTTTCCTTCGGATTGACGGTTCGCATTATTTTTTTTGTGCTTTCTTTTTGTGTGAATATGAATGTTATTGCTTTCTTTTTTCTTTGTTATTTGTGTAAACCGCATAATTATGATATAATATGAGAAATATTCCTTTTTATTTTTTTGATATTATAAATTAAAAAAGCTTTATTTGCGTCGAATTAACCATCAGTGTTATTTTAATTATTAACGACAAAAACAAAAACATCATGTTTAAGACAAATGAATACTTTGACGGCAAAGTAAAATCAATCGCTCTGGATTCTGCTGAAGGAAATGCTACGGTAGGTGTTATGGCTGCAGGTGAATATGAATTCGGAACTGCGACCGTTGAAATTATGACAGTTATTTCAGGAGAACTTACTGTATTACTTCCGGGTGAAACAGAATGGAAGACATATAAGAAATTTGAATCTTTCACTGTTGCTAAAGACGTTAAGTTCAAAGTTAAAGCAGTTTGCGATACACCGTATCTTTGCCTTTATAAATAATATTGACATTTATTTATATAAGGGATTATGAATAATCCCTATCCGGCCCGCCGATAAGATTTCCCTAACGGACTTCTTTTCGTCGGGCTTGTTTTTTTACATAAGTTTCATTTTATAACTCGTGTTTAAGCAAAGACGATTATGTTAAATGATTGAAGGTTAGGTGTTTTTGTTTTAAGCATGAAGCTCTCTGTATATAAATATAACATGATTACTTTCGATTTATAAGTTTGATAAATAAATGATAACATAAAATTGATTTTTATATAGTTAAAAAATAAGCTGATAATAAGGTCATTATATTGGAGATTAATATATTCTGAAAATGACAGAAAAGTAAATATTTGTTATAATAAGTTTATTTTGAGAGAATTGAATTAGCACAAAATAACACATCTCTTTATTTTAAACTAATTTTATAACAACTGTCTTATTATTACACAGTTATTAATATAATATTTCGTTTTTAATAGAGTACTTTGTAATCTGAAAAGTTATTTAAGGTTGTCGAAAAGGGATTAAATGCAATCAGACGTTCTATTTTCATTATATTATTTTGTTATAATGAATCTAAACTGTCGATTTAATAAGGTGATTAGTTAACATTATGCTTTAATAAATCTTTCATTCTGAATAGTTTATTCAATCTCTGTATCCTACTTACAACTATAACCAACAAGTGAAAAAATGAAATTTAAAACTAAACTGTTGTTTGTGTTCTTAATCTGCGGAGCGATGATGCCACAAACATCTGACGCTGCTTTCTGGAACAGAAAGAAAAAAGATGCTGAAAAAGAAGGTGAAAAATCTAAATCAGAGTACGAGAAGCTTACTGAAGGAAAACTGAAATCATCTGGTATGTTTAATATTTATCAGAAAGATGATGAATATTATTTTGAAATTCCCGATTCTCTGATTGGCAGAGATATCCTTATTGTAAACAGACTGATTAAAGTTCCTCATGAACTGAACGAGGCGGGAGTAAACCGCGGAGTGAATTATGAAAATATGATGGTGCGTTTTGAGAAAGACCGCACAAAAAAGAATCTTAATGTCCGTCAGCAGAGAGTTCAGCCTGAATCTCCGGCACAGGATGCTATCACGCGTTCGGTAAATGATAATTATATTTCTCCGATACTTGCCAATTTTAAAGTTGAGGCATATAATGCCGACTCTACAATGGCTGTTATTAAGGTAACTAATTTCTACAACGGAAAAGAGACTACTCTTAATAATGTTTTTTCAAATATCAACCTTGGAACTTCTCCGAGAAGCGAACTTTCAGGTATTGTCTCAGCAGAAGCTTACCCGAATAATGTTGTCGTAAAGTCGGAACTTACAACAAAAGTAACCGAGGGTATGACATCGGTATATGTAACGGTGGAAGTGAGTTCTTCTATGGTTCTTCTTCCTGAAGTACCGATGGCTGTAAGACATGATTCTCCGAGAATCGGATATTTTACAAGCGATAATCTTTATTACAGCGACGATCAGCAGAAAGTCGGTAAAAAGAAATATATCACACGCTGGAGACTGGAGCCTGCCGATACTGCCGCATATCTTCGCGGTGAACTTACCGAACCGGTAAAACCTATTGTTTTCCATATCGATAATGCCGTACCGCATAAATGGAGAAAGTATTTCGTACAGGGAATAACAGACTGGAACAGTGCTTTCGAAAAGATAGGTTTCAAAAATGCAGTACAGGCTGTTGAACTTCCTGATTCAGCTCAGGCTTATACAGATGATATCAATTATTCGACAGTGATATATGCTGCCTCTCAGAAGCAGAATGCAATGGGTCCTTCTACTCTTGACCCGAGAACGGGTGAGATTCTTGAAGCTGATATCATTTGGTGGCATAATGTGCTATCTATGCTTCAGCAGTGGATTACCGTTCAGACAGGAGCTGTTGATCCGAAAGTAAGAACAACGGTTCTTCCTGATGATGTAATGGGTGACGCTATCCGTTTCGTTATGTGCCATGAAGTAGGCCACTCTCTTGGACTTCGTCATAATATGATGGGTTCCTGGGCTATACCTACCGATTCCTTAAGATCGAAAAGCTTTACAGATAACAACAGTACTTCATCTTCAATCATGGATTATGCACGATATAATTATGTGGCGCAGCCGACTGACGGAGTGACAGAACTTGCTCCTAATATCGGGCCATATGATATGCTGGCTATCGAATACGGTTATCGCTGGTATGGCAATAAATCTGCTGATGATGAAAAGGATGATCTTTATGAACTTCTTGAAAATCACAAGGGTAATCTTTATAAATACAGCGAAGCTCAGTCTCCGCGCGAGGCTGTGGATCCAAGAGCCCAGAATGAAGATCTTGGTGATGACGGCATACTTTCTTCAAAACTGGGTATTGAGAATCTTAAAAGAGTGATGGAAAACGTTATCGCATGGTCGACAACTGGAGAGAAAGGTCAGACTTACGAAGAGGCATCACGTCTTTATTATGCTGTAGTAAACCAGTGGAACAATTATCTGTATCATGTGCTTGCCAATGTGGGAGGTATATATCTTGAGAATACTACGGTAGGCGACGGACAAAAGACATTCATTTATGTGGAGAAAGAAAAACAGAAAGCTGCGGTGAAATTTCTTATCGACAATATATTCTGTTTCCCTGACTGGCTTTTCGGTAATGAAATCTCTGAATATACTTATCTTAACCGTAACACTCCTAACGGGGTGATAGAATACGCGCCGACTTATATTCTTAAAAATACACAGGCATATCTTTTCTATGATCTTCTGAATAATGAGAGACTGATGAGAATGCTTGAGAACGAACTTGTCAACGGACGTAATGCCTATACTGCGGTAAATCTTATGAATGACCTTCATGCTTCTGTATTTGCAGAGACAATAAAAGGTAATAAGCTTGACGTAATGACAAGAAATATTCAGAAGAGTTTTGTAGATGCACTTATCACAGCTTCCGCAAAAGAAGAAGGTATAAAAGTGAATAAGAAAATCGCTCTTGATGATTTCTATGATTTCGGGACATCGCATATGCTTTGCGGACACAGTCAGTGTCTTTCTCATAACAGAGATAATAACGACAGAATGGGTGCCCGCCGCGACGTAAGTTTCTACGGAAGCCAGATCAACAGAACAAGTGATGCAATATCGGTAAAAAGAGGAGAACTTCTTAAGATTAAAGATCTTCTTAAGAATCGTGTGAATATTGCCGATGAAGCTACCCGATATCACTATAAAGACATAATAATAAGAATAGATAATGCTTTAAACATTCAGTAAGATAATGTTCATAAGACTAAGAAATAAAAAACTAACCGCCCTGATTTTGTTTGTCACTCTCTGCGTTTTCAGTACTGTTGCGCAGAACGTGGTGATAAAAGGACAGGTATTAAGCGAAGACGGCAAAGAACCGCTTATTGCGGCAACCGTGATGGTGCCTTCTTCGGAGACAAAAAGACTGAGACTTATAGAGATTCATAATGCTCTTACCGATATTGACGGACATTTCTCTATCACTTTACCTGAAAAGGTGAAAGCTTTGGAGTTCCGTTATCTTGGATATATTACACAGGTTGTTCCGGTAAACGGCACACAGGAACTTACCGTAATAATGAAACCTTCAAACACTGCTCTTGAAGAAGTCGTGGTGACAGGATATCAGAAAATTGAAAAAAGAAAACTTACCGCTTCTATTTCCAATGTTACGGTAAACGATAATATGCGCGGTAGCGCGATGAGCATTGATCAGGCACTTGCGGGGCAGGTTGCCGGTCTTGCATCTACTACGACATCGGGAGCTCCGGGTGCTTCTCCGAAAATAAGAATCCGCGGTACTGCATCTCTTAACGGAACGCAGGACCCTCTTTGGGTTCTTGATGGAATACCTCTTGAAGGAACGGAAATTCCTTCTATGGATGATCTGAAAGATATCGATAATATTTATTCTTCTGCTATTGCCGGAATAAACCCTTCAGATATCGAAAGCATAACGGTGCTTAAGGATGCTGCTGCAACGGCTATCTACGGGGCAAGAGCGGCAAACGGCGTTATCGTTATCACGACAAAGAACGGTAAGGCGGGAGAGACAAAAGTAAACTTCTCGACAAGACTTACTTTCGCGCCTCAGACAAATATAAACCGTCTTAATCTGCTTAATTCAGATGAGAAGGTGAATCTTGAACTTGATCTTCTGGGTTCTTCATATTCTTACAGAGAGAATAAAGGACAAGTGGCAAGACTTATTTCCGCAGCGGGAGAGACTTCTGCTTTTAAATCGGGAGGATGGTCTTCTCTTTCTGATGCTACGCGCTCGCAGATCAATGCGCTTCGTCTTATAAACACCGACTGGAACGATATCCTTTTCCGCAGCACATTTAATCAGGAATATAACGTAAGTATTTCCGGAGGTAACGATAAGGCTACATATTATACTTCGGTAGGATATAATGATGAGAAAGGTACGGTTGTAGGCGTTGAGGCAAACCGTCTTAATGTTACAGCTAAAACAAATTACCGTCTCAGTCGCCGTCTTAAAGTGGGTGCTTCGATTTTTGCCAACCGCCGCGTAAATAAGACAAATATGACGGATGCCGACGGTTTTACGAATCCCGTATATTATTCAAGACGCGCTAATCCTTATCAGACACCTTTCAATGCAGACGGTTCTTATAATTATGATGTCGATATTCAGGGTCGTGAAGATTCCGATCTTATGTTCAATATATTCGAGGAAAGAGATAATACAAGTTATGAACTTGAGACAAAATCGATAGCTTCTATATTTGATGCCGAACTACGCCTTAGCGAACAGTTTAAAGTCGTGACACAGCTTGGTCTTCAGCTTGACGACAGCAACAAATCCATGGTTGCCGCAGGTGATACATATTCGATGAGAAAGGATAAGGAGCGTACTACTCTTGCCTCTCTTAATTATACTTCTTTTCTTCCAGAGGGAGGTAAGAAAACTGCCGCTTCAAGTACTAATTCTCAGGTTACATGGAAACTTCAGGGAGAATACAGCGCGGAATTCGCGAAGAATCATGAAGTGGAACTTATGGGAGGTACCGAACTTCGCCGTACATGGTATAAATCGGTTACTTCTGCCGCTTACGGTTATGACAATAAGACTCTTACAACAAAACCGGTAATCTTTCCTAATGAGGCATGGGCAAAACTTTATCCTCTTTACACGGAAATGAATACTGAAAATGCTTTCGCTTCATTCTATGCAACGGGATCATATACTCTTCTTAAGAAATATACTCTTGGTGGAAGTGTCAGATTCGACGGTTCCGATCTTTTCGGAGTAGATAAGAAATACCGTTTCCTTCCTCTTTACTCGGTCAGCGGACTATGGAGAATAAGCGAAGAAGGTTTCCTTAAAGATTCTGAGAAAATCAATAATCTTGCCATAAGAGCTTCTTACGGTATTCAGGGTAATATTGATAAGAATACAAGTTCTTTCGTAATCGGAGACTATCAGATTTCTTCTATTCTTCCGGGATATACTGAAGAGATTCTAGCGGTGAATACACCTCCTAACACGCGCCTTCGCTGGGAAAAGACAAAGACTCTTACTGCAGGAGTGGATATGGGATTATTCAATAATGCAATCAATCTGTCGGTTGATCTTTATAACCGCGACGGAAGCGACCTTATCGCCAACCGTCAGCTGGCTCTTGAAAGCGGATTCTCTTATATGCTTGTAAACTGGGCTTCACTTCGTAACCGCGGAGCGGAGATTTCATTAGGTACACGTAATATCCATACAAAGAATTTTATGTGGTTTACGAACTTCAACTTCGCATTTAATGAGAATAAAGTGATTCGTGAAACGATTCCTGAAAACCAGACTACGCCGGGGCGTGAAGGATATCCAGTAGGAGCCGTTTTTGCTTTGAAATCTGCCGGTCTTGATAATGAAGGTTATCCTTTATTCTATAATAAACAGGGAGATAAAGTTACGGCTACAGAACTTCTTAAACTGAACAGCGCAGGTGCAAGTACACTGACAGCTGCAGAACAGAGAGATCTATATTCATATATCGGTTCTACAGATCCTCTTTTCTCAGGTGGTTTCACCAATACTTTCACGTTTAAGAACTGGGAGCTTTCTGCAAATTTCGTTTTCAATCTTAAAATGTATGCAAGAGTCACTCCGTCATATTCACCGACGAACTTTGACAGAGGGATGAATACTAACCGAGATATTCTTAACCGCTGGTCGCCGGAAAATAAAAATACCATATTCCCGGCGCTTATGACAAGTTCAGACCGTCCGGCAGAATATATCCAGTATTCGGAATTCGGCCTTTACAATATGCTTGATACATGGGTAAGCCGTTGCGATCACGTGCGTCTGCAGAACCTTCGTCTTGCTTACAGATTGCCTAAGAAAGCACTTTCAAAACTGAAAGTTGAAAACATAACGGTTGCCGGTGAAGCCCGTAATCTTTTTGTTTTCGGGGCAAATTATAAGAATTTCCTTGACCCGGAAACAATGGGTAACCCGTTTGCACAACCTATTCCGAGACAGTTCTCATTTAATATGAATGTGACTTTCTAAATAACTATTATCAACTATGAGATTATCATTGAATAAAATATTTATCATTCCTCTTATGGCCCTGATGCTTACTTCTTGTGATGACTATCTTGACATCACACCTACGGGAAGCGTCATAATAACAACGGCCGAGCAGTATCGCAAGATGCTTACTCATGCCTACTCTGTAATACCTGAGGACAGAGGTCTTGCCACATTCCGTTCGGATGAATTCCTTATGGATGCCACGATTTCAAAAGAGGATATCAATTCATATAAGGATATATGGATATGGAATGACATCAGTCCTGATGAATCGACATCGACTTTCAACTGGCGCCGTTATTATCAGGTGATTTATGAAGCAAACTATACGCTTGAAAGCCGTAATAATATAACCGAAGGTTCGGCAAAGGAGGTAGACCAGCTTATAGGAGAAAGCTATATGCTCAGAGCATATATGCATTTCCTTCTTGTAAATCTTTTCGGTGAGCCTTATACTGCCGTTGCGGATCCTTACAGCGTAAAAGCAATTCCTCTTAAACTTAATACCGAGTCGGAAGATGTGCTTCCGCGTAATACACTCGGCGAAGTTTTCGATCAGATCATATCCGACCTTGACAATGCGGAAAGATATATGAATATCGAACAGTGGCAGACAGGTCTGCACTACCGTTTCAATACTGTTTCGGTTGATGCACTTCGTTCGCGCGTATATCTGTATATGGGGAAATGGGAAGAATCGCTTGTAGCTTCAAGACGTGTACTTGAAAAAAGAAACGAACTGTCGGATCTTTCTTCAGAACTTCCTAATGATTTTAATTCCGCGGAAATTATCGTTGCCCTTGAGCAGACAATGACAGCGGCATATTTCAGAGCAGGAAAGGTAAACACGGAATTGTGGAGATCATATAATTCCGCCGATCAGCGCCGCTCGAAATATTATCGTCAGGTGACGGCTTCAAATATCCAGCTTCAGAAAGGGGGAAGCAATCAGTATGCATGCTCTTTCCGTACCGGAGAAATCTATATGAATGCCGCGGAAGCCGCACTTGAAACGGAAGGGGAGGAGACAGCTCGTGAATATCTTCTTAAGGTTATGCAGAGCAGATACACCGCTGCCTATTATACTCAGCGTGAAGCTGCTGTCATGGAAATGAATAAAGAAGAACTTCTTACTGAAATTCTTGCTGAGCGTCGCCGCGAACTAGCCTTTGAAGGTCATCGCTGGTTTGACCTGCGAAGAAGAGAAAGAAAAGAAATTACAAAGACATATCTCGGAGAAACATTCACTCTCAACGAAAATGATTCGAGATATACTATAAGAATACCGTCGGATGCCATAGCCGCAAACCCCGGTCTTGCAAACTAAAGAACAATAACTTACATCCTGTCGGGCGACAGGATGTAAGTTTCAATAATATTATTAAAGTTGTATTATTTAAAATTTTGGATTATGAAAAAAGGATTACTATCTCTTGCCTGTGTTGCGGCTCTTAGCGCAACGGCAAACAACAGCCTTGGAAGCATTGTGCTTGTTCCTGATAACAGTGTGACTTATTCAGGTATCGTATCGGAAGAATCTGCTTCACGTAACAACCCGATGGTTTACGATGCAGACAAATCACTTTTCGTAGCCGGTGTTTTCGACACGGATTTCGAAGGTCTTGAAGCTATAGCTGCAAGCTCTTATATCATTAAAAAGAACAGCTCTCTTCAGGCTGTATGGAAAGTGGCTATCAAAGGTGCTGCTACCGTTACATCTCTTCTTAGCGACGGAGAAGGCGGTGTTTATGCCGTAGGTACTATCGCTGACGAAGTGGAATTCACAGGTACTGACGGTAATACTATCGTTAAAGAGGGTCTT
>CAMTON010000065.1 GCA_947074105.1 uncultured Bacteroidales bacterium | reverse complement strand
GTAGGCTCATCCATAAGAAGATACGGTGTGTTGTTGGCAAGGGCCAGAGCGATTACTGCTTTCTTCTGTTGTCCCAGTGACATTTTTCTAAGGGAATTATCTACAGGTATTTCAAATTCTTCAAGAAGCTCATCAAGCTTCAGGAAATCGAAATCCGGGTAAAACGGCGCTATAAGTTTTGCAACCTCTCTGACCTTAAGATCTTCCACATAAGGAACCTCAGGGACAAAAGTGATCTGTTCAAGAAAATCGGCTTTACGTTCGAAAGGGTTAAATTCCTCTACACGACATTCGCCTTCAGGATTCAGCAGTCCGCTTATAATTTTAAGAAGAGTACTTTTGCCTACTCCGTTTTTACCAAGGATACCATATATACGGCCTTTTTCAAAATTCATTGTAATATTCCTCAGAACATCATTGTTTCTGTTGTAGGAATAACCTAAGTCTTTAAGTCTGATCATATTCTAAATCATTATAAAATTTATACAAGTAAAAAAGAAAAAGAACTATCTACTGTATTAGCTTGATAGTACACTACAAATGTATAATTATTTTTTTATTCCGTGCAACAAAAAGAGAAAAAAATTTACCGGAATAAGAAATTGTTGTTAAACAGAAGATTTAATTGCTAATAAATGGAAATAAAATTGTTCTTTTGTCTGATTTTTACCATATTAGCTATTAAGTAAATCTAATACAACACAAAAATGTTTATCAGGATCATTCCGATTCCGATAAGTTCAGTTAATAAATTGTTATACTTATAATTTTCCCGGTGAAGACATCGTATTTGTCTTTGCTCTGATTCTGTAACCTTAAATCAATCGACTCTAATGAAAAAAACGTTAAAAGTATTCTTATCCGTTTTTATATCGCTTACCTCAACCATTGCTCTGACACTTGTTGTCATGGATATGTATGTATCATCTGAACAAAGTTCCTCTTTTAATCGGGAAAGTTTTATTTCACGCAGTTATTCACAGGAAGGCATAAGGATGTTTTCTTCTGCCGGATTTTCTAAAGATTACTGTTTACGGAGATGGGAAGATGATATAAGGATATTTGTTGAAGGAGCGGGTCCCGCAGACAGTTTATATCTGAAATATATAGACGATATTATTGATATTATTTCTCCGGTAATCCATCCTGTCAGAATCTCACGTGTATCGGATAATCCGAATCTACATATTTATCTTAAAGCAAATCCGTCTTTGGTTAATGACGGTTCGAGCGGCTATGCTCTTATTAACCGTGGTTTTTCAGCAATAACTTACGCTGAAATTTACATAGAGAAAAAAAATATTCATACTATTCAGAGAGAGATATGTGTAGCACTGGGTATGAATAATACTTCATTTAATTCTCCGGAGCTGAAAAGGAATATAAAAAGTAGGTCTGAAGCCGGAGAAGAGATAATATCGCCTATTGAAATAGAGATTATGAAAATGATTTATTCTGAAGACTTCAAAACAGGATTAAGAAAACGACATTTCATGAGACTGATGTACGATAGAGAAAGAGACGGAAATAAAGAGCATGTCTGTTCTTCCGGTGAGTAATGATTAAAACTGTAATTACATAACTTTCAGTTCATATATTACAACAAAAGAGCATAAAAGGATTTGTTCCCTTTATGCTCTTTGTCTGTTCAATATAGAAGAGCCGACAGTTTTTTCTTGTATATATAATGTTTAATATACTGATTATCTGACGACAATCTTTACAAAGGCAATAAATTTCAAACTATTTTTTTTATATATAAAAAATGCCCGACGGAATAATAATTCTGTCGGGCATCATGAACACATTTATTTTAATAGAAACCGTGTGATTATTTCACACTGATAGTAGTTACACCGTTTTTAAGTCCTTTAGACTTAGCTGTGATAGTAGCTTTGTTCTTATTCTTGTTTGCCACGTTCTGTTCATGACTTTCTACGATAACAGTCATCTGACCGCTGAAAGCATGCATTTTAGGCTCGTGGAACATTTCAAGATTCGTAGCGTCACCGTTAGCAACGGCACGGAAATGAGCAGCACCTTTAACATCGAAAGATATTTCGTTTGATGCATCAGGAACAAGATTACCGTCTTTATCAAGAACGCTTACAGTAACATAACAAAGATCTTTACCGTCTGCCGTAATCTCATTTTTGAAAGGCTCAAGCTTGATCTGTGTAGGAGCTCCTGCAGTGCGTATTATCTTTTCATCAACAGGCTGACCTTTGTCGTTGTAAGCCACAACTTTTATTTCTCCCGGCTGATATACCACATCGTTCCACATAAGGCGGAAACGATTCTGACGTGTAGTATTGTTTTTACGCTGTTTACCCTGAGAAACTCCGTTTACGAATAGTTCAGCTTCTGGATAGTTAGTATAAACGAATACAGGAGTCGTTTCTCCTTCACGTCCCGGCCAGGTCCAGTGAGGAAGCATGTGAAGAGTATTATCTTCAGTGTTCCAGCGGCTGCGGTACAGGTAATATCTGTCTTTAGGAAGTGAGGCAAGGTCGATTATACCGAACATCGAGCTGTGGTTAGGCCATGCGTCTGTATCATAAGGAGAAGGCTCTCCAAGATAATCGAAACCTGTCCACACGAATTGCCCCATATACCATGGATAATCTTCCTCTGCAGCGAAGTCATCATCCGGTACATTACTCCAAGAGCAGTATTCAAGATCATAAGAAGAACATTGATGATCGTCATATTTTGCATCGGCAGCTTTCTTTACAGGAAATTTATAAACTCCTCTTGAACTAACAGTAGAACATGTTTCTGATCCAAGAAGAACTCCCTGAGGAAGCTGATTGAACGCTTCTTCATAGCGATGTACACGGTAATTGAATCCCGGTACGTCGATAGCTGCAGCGAAACCGTTTTTAAGTACACATGTGACCTGGTCCATTCCACAAGTAACAGGACGTGTAGGGTCTTCACGGTGACAGATATCCTGAAGGAACTGTGCTACCTTATATCCCTGAGGACTACACTGTGTAGGTACTTCATTACCGATACTCCACATCACTACTGATGCATTATTACGGTATTGATGAAGCATATTTACCATATCTTTTTCCGCCCATTCTTCGAAATAGCGGTGATATCCGTTTTTACATTTTGCTACGTCCCATTCGTCAAACGGTTCAAGCATCATCATGAATCCCATCTCATCACATAGTTTCACAAGCTCAGGAGCAGGCATGTTGTGAGAAGTACGTATCGCGTCGCAACCCATGTCTTTAAGCATCACAAGCTGGTGACGAAGAGCGGACTCATTAATAGCGGCACCAAGAGGACCAAGGTCATGATGATTGTTTACTCCTTTGAAGCGGCGTAGTTTGCCGTTAAGGAAGAATCCTTTGTTAGGAATGACTTCAATCGTACGGATACCGAAACGGGTATCGTAAGTATCGACTTCTTTTCCGTCAACAAGAACTGTAGTTTTTGCCGTATATAGTTCAGGAGTTTCCGGAGACCACAGAAGAGGATTGTCAACTATGAAATTCTGGATTGCGTCCTGTCCTTCAAGAAGATGATAGTTTGAGCTGTTTTCAGCAACCTGCTGTCCTGCGCCGTCAACTATAACAGTATTAAGAGTTACGTTTTTCTTAACCGCGTTATTAAGTTTCGTCACAAGGCGTACTGATGCGTAATCATCTTTTACGTGAGGTGTAGTGATCTGAGTTCCCCATACAGGAACACTTATTTTGTCTGTAGATACGACACGTACATTACGGTAAAGACCTGCACCCGGATACCAGCGTGAAGACTGAGGACGGTTTTCAAGACGTACTGCAAGAGTATTGTCTTTGCCATCAGTATTAAGAAGGTCGGTTACATCGCAATGGAATGAGTTATATCCGAAAGGCCAGAAGATAGCTTCCTTGCCATTAACATATACACGGGCTTCACTCATTGCTCCGTCGAAAACAAGATTGACTGCACGGTTTTCAGGATTGAAATCTTCCACATTGAAATTTGTGCGATACCATCCTGTACCGACATAAGGAAGACCTCCAGTACGACCTGTTTTTGTAGTAGCCTGAGTTTCGAAATTCTGAGTCACGGCAACGTTCTGAATATCATAATCACGATCAAAAGGACCATATATAGCCCAGTCGTGAGGAACTTCTACCGATTGCCATTTTTTATCGTTGAATTCCGGTTTATAAGCTTCCGTAATATCTTCATTGGTGAATTTCCAGTTTTTTTCAAGCAGAGTTTCATTGCGCTGAGCATTCGCGAACATAACACAACCAAACAGTGCCGCGACAAGCTGTATTCTTTTCATAAATATATCTTATATTATTAATGACTTTTATGGAGACATATCATGTCTCATTTTACGCGTTTTTGCAGATAAGTAATCCGCATTCACATAACTTTTTTTATATCATTGCGGAGACGTAGCAAGCCACATCTCCGGATATTTAATTTTTAAAAGCGTCAAGAGCAATTGTAGGTCTGCCCGAATCATCGAAAGCACCTTTTCCGTAAGCTTTCCAGTTGCCATAAGCCTGTGGTTCCCAGTAGAAAATACCAAGACACTGGTTTGTAGCTTTTGATGCCGATAAGAACTCTGTAAGCCATTCTTTTGTCGCTTCCGGCTCAGACTCCGCCATACCTACTTCACAAATGATTGATTTTGTGCCGTAACGTTCGTAAAGGTACGAAATATTGGCAACACAATCAGCAGTAAGCTGCTGCCATGTATCTGCTTCAGGATAAAGTGACATACCTATAAGATCCCATTTTGCACCGTTATCTCTTAGCCCGTCGAATATCCATGTAAAAAGATCCTTACGGTCGCCCTCCTGAAGATGAACAATAACCTGAGTATTTGGGAATATTTCTTTAACAGCATCATATCCTGCTGATGTAAGAGCAGCATATCCTGCCATATTCTTATCAGCTTTACCTTCGTCCCAAAGCATGCCGTTTCCGGTTTCATTTCCTACCTGAACCCATTCAGGAGTGATATTCATATCTTTAAGAGCTGAAAGAACTTCTTTTGTATGATCTGCCACAGCTGTCTGAAGTTCATCAAACGAGTAGCTTTCCCATGCAGTAGGTTTATACTGCTGTCCCGGATCTGCCCATACATCGCTGTAATGGAAATCGATCATCAGGCGATATCCAAGAGAGTTGGCACGGAAAGCTTTTGCAAGCATATCTTCCTTATTACACCAGCCATCTGAAGGGTTCACCCACACACGAAGACGTATTGAATTCATCCCAAGATCGCGAAGAAGATTAAGACATTCTGTTTCGCGTCCTGCATTGTCATAGAATTTCGATCCGCTTTTCTCCATCTCTGTAAGCCAGCTTACATCTGCGCCTTTCGCGAAGCCGCTCATGTCATAAGTCGGTTTATCAGGAAAAACAGGTGCCGATTCATCTTTCGAACATGATGTGAAGACACCTCCGACCATAACTGCAGAAAGAAACAATGAATATATTTTGCTTTTCATACGATTATCTTTTTTATGTTTTATAAATGCCGGAAGAAACTCCTAGCCTTCCGGCATTTATTATGTATGGTTTTGTTGATTATTGAATTGAATATGTTCCGTTGATAAGATCAAGAGTGAAAGTATAAGTTCCTCCTATCATTGAATCATCATATTTTACGTTATCACCTTTGAAGTATAGCGTTCCGTCTGATCCTCCGTAAACAAGATCCCAGTTCCAATTGATAAGGAACTGAAAGCCCCATCCGCAACCGTTGTTGATTTCTGCTGTCATAGTATATACACCCGGAGTTTCTGTTTCTGTCATAGGGTAGCTTATTCCCCAGTTGTCGTTAAGACCTTCTACAGTTACCTCTTCAATCTTATATGTCTGATAATTCATAGCGGAAAGAGAAGCATTAACCATATATATTCCAGGTTCCGGAGCATCAATGTTATCTCCCCATTCTTTAAGAGAACCCGATTCAGAGTTACCCTCATCCTTTCCTAAGATATTAGCTCCCCAATCCGGTTCAGTGTAGAATTTATACCCCCACTGAGAATTGATGTTGAATACTCCTGAATATGCTTTGCTGTCTTCATTATATAGACGAAGATAGCTGTCGAAGTTCCATGAACCGCCTTCAAAACCATCGTCCTGACCTGAGATCCAAAGAGCCCAGCTTACTTCTTCCGGTGCAGTAGCTCCGCTTTCAGTATATAATTTGAATGCGTCAGCTGAGTTAAGATCAAGAACAAGAGTCTGCTCACCGCTTTCTGTTACCTGAACATAAATTTCGAGTGCGTTTTCACCGAATTCAAGATTCTGAGAATCTCCTGAGAAACCTACATTCTTATCTTCGGCTAGTTCATCATCACAGGCTGTAAGTGTATTGTATTCCTTACCTGTTCCTTTGATTGTAACGTTAAGTCCCGATTTGTCAGTAGAGAAAATATAGATCCATCTGTTATTAGGACGGTCGTAAGTCATTTCACCTTCAAGGTCACCTGATATTGTAAGAGTCGGAATATAGATTGTAGACCAAACCTGTTTGCCTGTGTTTACAGTAGAATAGTAACATCCTGTCATTCCCGGATACCACATATTCCATCTTGCTCCGTCAGTATCATCAGAAGAAAGGAAGAATTCTTTTCCGCCTTCACCGACGTTACCCCATAAAGTACCGTCACCTTCTTTAAGATAATAGTTAGACCATGCAGCAGCACCCATGAAACCTTTATAGATTCCGTCTTCATTTTCAGAGAAGAAAGTTCTGTTCATATCTTCCTGATTTGCGTCAAGAAGATTAGCATAACGCATATCAATGAAATAAGGAGTTATGTTTACCTCAACCACATTACTGTAAACAGGAGCTGTATTCTGACTTACCGCATATTTTACACAGAAATAAAGCGGAGTCGCAACGTCAGGATCAAGTCCAAGGTTTTTTGTCAGTGTATTAAGTTCCTGTGTCGTATATGCTTTTGAATTTGAAGTCTCATGACTTTCGATTGCATTTGTAAGGTCTTCCGATGTCGAAACAAGCATTGTCGTTGTAAGGATATTCGGAACCGAGTAATTCGGATCATTTACAGTTAGCGATTGTCCTGTCCATGCGAAAGAAAGCACCACCTGCTTTGCCTGATCTGAAGAAAGTCTCACGTTTTGGCTTGTCGCGATAAGATCCGTATCCTCAAGCGGAGAAAGGTAAAGTTTATCTCCGTCCTTCTCACATGAAGCAAATGCGATGATTGCGAAAAGGACCATTATATATTTGCTGATTGTTTTCATTTTGGTCAGATAAGTTATTAAGACTTATGTATTATTTACCGGAGGATTTCTCCTCCGGAGTATTTTATTAATATTCAGGATTTGTCATGTTAGGATTAGCCGACAATTCTGAAGTTGGGATCGGATAGTAGTTGAACTTGTTTGAAACCGCTCTACCGTTTCTGACTCCACCTTTCCATTCCCACATATATGAGTTTGTAGTAAACATATTGTAACGGATAAGGTCTGTACGTCTTGTTCCTTCCCAGTATAGCTCACGTGCTCTTTCATTAAGAATAAGCTGTTCCGTAAGTTCTGTTGCCGCGATATTGCCTGATTGATCGCCATAAGCTCTTTCTCTCAGCATATTTACATATTCAGCCGCTTTTGCTCTTGACTCCTTACCGCTTCCTCTTGCAACCGATTCGGCTACCATAAGATAAACATCAGCAAGACGGAACAGAGGATAGTCAGTATCAACACCGAAAGACTGAGTATTTGATGATGGCTTTCCTTCATCTGTAAGGTTAGTCCATTTTGTCACGAAATATCCGTTTGACTGATTATCAAGCACTTCAACTTCCTGAGTCTGTCCCTGAGTGAAAAACATCGCTCTTCCGTCACCTTCTTCAAACAGAGTAGGTATATTTCCTCTTACACGGAATGAACCCCAACCTGCTGCTACTCCGTAATCCATAGGATTAAGGAAATCGGAAGTATTACCCATAGCTCCGCAAACTATATAAGTTGAAGAACCCCATGATACACTTGTTCTTGAGTCGACTACGAACGGGAAGATGATTTCATTTGTTCTTTTGTGATTATCTGCATTGAAAAGTTTTGAGTAATCCGATTCAAGAGAATAACCATCTGCGATTACAAGATTCGCCGCATCGATACATTCGTCATAATATCTTGTGGAAGTATATACTTCTCCGTTAAGATATAGTTTCGCAAGAAGCGTATATGCTGCTCCTCGTGAAGCATGACCGTATATTGTTTCATTTTTAGAAGGAAGAAGTTCTCCCACTTCCTTAAGTTCAGATTCTACAAAACTGAATAGCTGTTCAGCTGTATAGCAAGGAGGAATAAATGCCCCAACCGGATCGTTTTCTGTTACGAAAGGACCCTTTCTGTAAAGATCAAGAACATGATAATAAGAAAGAGCACGAAGGAAACGTGCCTCAGCCGCATATCTTCTGAGAATCACCTGATCATTTTCAGAGAAAGAAGCGATTTTTGAATCTCCTGAATTTCTAAGAAATTCATTTGCCACTGCTATTGTATAATATGCTCTGTAATACATATCGCTTACCCATGGATCATTTGCATCCCATGAAAGGTAAGAAAGATCGAAGATATTATCACCTTCAAGCCATGTAGAAGCGACCTCATCGGTTCCAAGCTGCTGAAGGTTGAAATAGCAACGCATATAATCCTGTCCTGTGTTGCTGCTCATGTCGGAATTTCCGCCACCCATCTCCTGTCCTGTCATTATGTATGAAGCATAAATCTTTGCAAGAACCGAAGTATAATTATCTACAGAGTTGTAGACATCATCTGAAGTAGTTCCGATATGCGGCATCTGATCAAGCTGATCAACACAGCTTGTCAATGAGAATGATAAAATTCCGCCTGCCAGTATATAATTAAAAATCTTTTTCATTTTGATTGAATTTAATGGTTTGATCATTGAGATCATTCAGATATAAATTGTTTTTCTGATTCAGCTTTCCGTCATTTTACAGACGGAAAGCTATTTTCTTTAGAATTCAAGACCAACACTTACAGAGAATGTTCTCGGACGTGGATAGAATGTATTATCGATTCCGTTTGGAACTTCAGGATCTACACCTGAATATTTAGTGATTGTAAATACATTCTGGCACATCGCGCTTACGTTAAGCGAGCAGTATTTGCTGATCTTACCAAAATTATAACCAAGACTGATATTGTCCATTTTCAGGAATGAAGCATTTTCAACATAGTAGTCACTTAAGTACTGACGGCTGTTGAAGCCTGTTTCAAGATAGCTCTTAGAAAGATTGTTAAGCTGAGCATCATTGTAAGAAACAGTGTTCCATGCACCTGTATTCATCGCCATACCGTTGTAAACATAGTTTCCTATGTTTGAACGGAAGCTCATACCAAGATTCCATTTTTTATATCTGAAAGATGTACTGAAACCAAGGATATAATCAGGAGCTGGAGATTTGTAACGGTATCTGTCTTCAGAGTTGATAACTCCGTCGCCATTAAGGTCTGCGTAAGCTCCTTCGATTGGTTTTCCGTTCACATCATAAAGCTGTTTGTAAACGTAGAACATATATGGTTCATATCCTTCACTCAATACCTGGAACTGATAAGAATCTATATAAGGTCCTACAAGTGTATTGACAGCAGTTGTTCCGGGTACAAGTGAAAGGTTTTTAACTTTCATTTTCTGAGTTGAAGCATTTACGCTCACATCCCATGTGAAATCTTTAGTATCTATCGGAGTCGCATTGATTGTCAACTCGAAACCTTCACTGTTTACATTACCTACGTTAGTAGTGATATTCTTGTCGAAGTTCGTTCCCGCAGGAGTCGGCACCGTAGCAAGAAGATCTTTTGTCTTACGTGTATAGTAGTCGAAGCTACCTGTGATCTTATTATTGAAGAATCCGAAATCAAAACCGTAGTTATAAGATGTCGTTGTTTCCCATTTAAGATTTGAAACATAAGCTTCAGGTCTGTAAGTGAATACCGGAATATTTCCGAACTGATACTGAGCACCGCTCTGACCAGGTGTATAAACCGGAAGATAGTTATAGTTTCCGATACCGTCCTGCTGACCTGTCACACCATAGCTGGCACGAACTTTAAGGTCGCTCAGGATTTCATTTCCTTCAAGGAATTCTTCCTGTGTCACTCTCCATCCAAGAGCTACAGAAGGGAATGTACCCCAGCGTACGTCTTTCGCGAATCTTGATGTTCCGTCACGGCGAACCGTTGCAGTAATCATATATCTTGAGTCGTAAGAGTAGTTAAGGCGTGCATAGTAAGAAAGAAGCGTATGTCTCTGATCCGATGCAGAGATAATTCCAAGTTCTGTTCCTCCGGCTGTATATTCCTGATATACGCTTGTTGTGCTTTTCCAGTCCTGGAAGTCATAACCTGCAGTCAGGTCAACATTACTTTTGATCGATTCGAAGTATTTGCTATAATTAAGGTATGCAGTGAAAAGTTTATTTGAATTTTCCTGCGGGCCATATTTGTAGCTTCTACCTCCTGCATTCGGTTCTTCCGAATAGTGAAGATATGCTTCTTCCGGAACATATATGTTGCCGTATCCTTCAGCATAATCAGCACCAAGAGTAGTATGGAATCTTAATTCAGGAAGGAAATGGAATTTGTAGTCAAGATCGAAGTTTCCGATTACTCGTTTAACAGTACTTGTAGATTTATACTGGTTAAGCAAACCTACTGGATTGGCAACACCACCGTTTACAGGAATTCCTGTTGCATCCAGACCTTCAGTATAACCTCCGAATCTGTCATTTCCTGAATAAACAGGAAGTGTAGGATTGTATGTAGCAGCATTCCAGATAGCACCTGTGTTGGCAAAACGATTGTTACTCATAGATCCTTTTACATTGAAACCAAGTTTCAGATGATCTTTAAAGAATGAAGGAGTGAAATTGATGCTCCCTGTATAACGTTCTGCATTGTCAGTATCAAGAATACCATCCTGATTATAATAACCGAAAGATACACGGTAAGGAAGATTCTTTTTAAGTCTGCCTGAGATACTGATATTGTTGTCAGTACCGAAAGCAGCACCGAATACTTCATTGTTCCAGTTTGTATTTGCATCACCGATAAGAGCTTTCTGAGCATCTGTTCCGTTTGCGTTGATTACATTAACGAATTCATCGCGTGAAAGCATCTCTGCAGTTCTGTCGACTGTCTGAAAAGAGTTCGTAGTAGAGAAGCTGATCTTCGGTTTATCTGAATTACCTTTCTTTGTTGTGATAAGGATAACACCGTTTGATGCACGAGAACCATAGATCGCTGTAGAAGACGCATCCTTAAGGATTGTCATACTTTCTATATCGTTAGGGTTGATAAGGCTAAGGAAGTTGTTACTTCCGCTTATACCTCCTGTTTCCAAAGGCACACCGTCAAGGACGATAAGAGGGTCATTACTTGCGTTAAGTGAAGCACCACCACGGATACGGATTGAGCTTCCTGCCGTTGGCGAGCCGCTTGATGACATAATCTGCACACCCGATACCTTACCATTGATAAGCTGTTCTGGTGAATTGATAAGTCCGACGTTAAAATCATCACTGCTGATGTTTGAAACGGAACCTGTCAGGTCACTTTTTCTTGTTGTACCGTAACCTACTACTACAACATCGTTAAGCTGCTGTGTAAATGGTTCCAGTTTTACATTCATAAATCCGTTTGAAGGAATTACAACACTCTTTGACTCATATCCCACGAATGAGATTGTAAGATCTTTACTCCCCTGAGGAACGTCTAATGAAAAGTTACCGTCAAGATCTGTAATGGTTCCAGTTGTAGTGCCGGGAATCATAATGGTAACTCCCATCATTGGTTCATTAAATTCATCTATAACCTTACCTGTGATTTTCATACTTTCACTTTGTGCAAAAGCGCCAAAGCAAAATACAAAGAGCGTAAGCATTGACAGAAGGCGTTTTCCAAACACCCCTGCATTTAAGGTTTTACTCTTCATGTTTGTAAGTTTTTTGTTTATGTATTATGTTATATTGATTAAAATCTTCTTAGTTCCGAAAGATATATAAGCGCGATATCTTTAATTAATTGATTGTGATTTCAAGGTTTTCAGGACTCATCATACCGTCTGTCTTTATCTGGATGAAGTCTGTTTCAAGGATATCAAATTCTATTTCATCTTCGGCTGTAAATTTCTTACTTAAGAAATCAGGATAAGCGTGAGGAAGAAGAAGTGTTGGGGCAAATGTCAGGTCTTCTATTCTGACTTCATATTCGGCCTCTCCCGTTTTGCGGGCTTTTGCTTCATATGTATATCCCCATGATGTAATAAGCGCCACTTTCACATCTCCCGTTTGCCACAGACCTTTAATTCTGACCGTTTTTGCTTCAGCCATCTTTTCGGGTCTTGCTTCTACAATATCTTTTATGTATTTCTTTGTATAATACTCTTTATCTCCTTCTACTCCCCAGTCAGGAATGCAATAATATTCAAGACCTGTATTCTGTGTATAAGGATTGTAAATCAGAATTTCTGAAGCTTTATCCGCAAGAGGCACTTCATAATATCCATAATCTGTGAAATCCCAGTCAAGAGGCATTCCTTCAACCTTATCAGGATAAGTAAAGGCTTTTCCTCCGGTAAATACCACAAGATTGTATTTAAGAACCTTGCCTTCAAGCCATTCAGAAGGAACTGAAGTTTCATATCTGAAATTACCTGTCTTTTCAAGTTTAAGGAAAGGATTTTCATCATTCCAGAAAGAAATTCTGTCAGTATAAAGAAGTACCGAATCAATTTCTCCCGCTCCGATCACATCAGATATGACATTCAGAGATTCTCCTTTTTCAGCGACTTTAGACGGTATATGGGCAAGTGCACAATCAGGAGCATTATCTTCAGGAGAATAGAATTCATCAACTCTGAAATTTCTTACCATGGCACTTCCGCCTGTGTTATCGTCTTTTACCGATAATATATATGTTCCGGGAGTGATTTCGAAAACCGGAGTTTCAGATCTCTTTTTGAATTTATTTCCACGGTTCACACCTTTTATCCAAAGTCCTTCCTCAAATTCAGGAAGTTCGATTCTCATTGTATTGCTATTGCTTTTTAAAGCTGCAACCTGTCTTTTAAGAGAAGCTTTTCCAAAAGGATCTTCCATTATCATTACATCAGGCATAACTTCCAGTCGCCAGACATCTTCTTTGATCTTATCAAGGAAATAAGCTCCCGTTCCTGTATAATATACTATAGGAGATGTTCCGCATCCGACAATTTCAGTAAGTGACTCAAGCTTTACAGGATTTTCATCAGTACTGTTTGTATATATAAATTTTTCAGGAGAATTCATAAGACTCAGATCACGGTTATGACTTACAGTGAAATCTCCGAAGATCGTATCATTAGGATAAGAAGCAAACTGCTCACCTCTTTTTACTTTATATGCTGCTTCTGCCGCTACTTTTATTCCGATAGCTTTTCCCGGTGTGTAAAGAAGATTCAGATAGTGTGTCTGATATTCCGTATTTACATGTCCTATATCTGTCGGATCGTATGCGAACTGAGTTATCCACTGGAATCCTTTCCCTCTCAATGTTCTTACCGTTGCAGGAAACATATATGAGTAAAGTATATCTGCGGGGTCGAACTCATAAACTGCTTTCATCTTATTGTCGAATCCTTTTACCGTATCGAAAGGAATATCATAACTGTCGACGAACGGAAGGAAATTTCCTTTTCTCTGATAGCCTGCGACAAGACCTAAAGGATACCATTGATAAGTCGTTCCGTGAACCGGAGTTTCAAAATATGACTCTACATGATCCATATTGTGACTTACGTTATATAGAAGCGGCTTTCTGTTTCCTGTTGATTCTATCGCTCCTATCATCTTCATGATATATTCATATGTATCTTCAGGGGAAACCGAATGACATGGCTCGTTGTTGATTTCAAATCCTACGATAGCAGGATCGTCTTTATAAGCTTTCTGAGTATATCTGTTTACATGAGAGACTACTGCCGCTGCATATCTTTTCTGAGCTTCCACTGCTTTCGGATCAGAGTGCATCATACATTTATCATAGTCGTAAGCGAAACCTCCCGTTGCAATATTTCGTTCAGGATATCCGTTTCCGAAATTTGTCTGAAGTGTAACAAGAGTATAAATCCCTCTTTCCTTAAGTTTATAGATCAGATAGTCTAAAAGCTCAAGATGATGATTGTCTTTAAGATTACCTTCAGCGTCTGAAATCTCGACATCCCATATATGTATTCTGTAAGCATTCACTCCCAGTCGGGATATATGGTAGACATCATTGTCAATTACTTCTTTATAATCTTTTCCAAGATAATCAAGAGCACGGTAGGCATGGGCGAAAGGAGTAGTGTAGTTCACGCCGAAGAAAGAAGCTTCTTCGCCGGATGATGAAAATCTCATCACACCCTCACTGTCGATAATCACCTCGTCCATCTCTTTCTCCTTTTTCGCACATGAGAAAGAGAATATCAACATCACTAATAAAACCCACTTTATTTCTCTCATATTAAATATACATGACGTTTTTGTTACACGACAAATATAGATTCCGACCATAATTTCGTGTGAAACAAATCGGACAGATGCTATAACAAACCGGACAACATGCTGTACAACACCTCTTTACACTGTCCGAAACGTCGATTAAATAATAAACCTCTAATTAAACCTTATAATCTATACATTTACCGCCTCTTCCATATACTGTTTTGGCGTTTTACCGAATTCGGCCTGAAAACATTTAGTGAAATATGACGGATTGGAGAATCCGACCATATATACAACTTCAGATACCGTAAATTTATTCTGCGCAAGAAGCATCGCGGCTTTTTTCAATCTTATCGATTTTATATATTCCACCGGCGACATTCCTGTCAGCTGTTTAAGCTTACGATACATCTGTTTATTGTTTATGGAAAGCTGATCACAAAGAGAAGTAACATTAAGATCCGGATCATCTATTCTGTTTTCAATAGCCGATGTAATCTGAGAAAGGAATCTCTCTTCATTACTTTGTACTATCTCCGGTTCTTTCGGTTTTGTTATATTTTCTATTCTTTGTTTAAGCTGTTCCGAATTCGCTTTCTTAATAAGCTGTTCCGCTTTCAGAAGAAGAGTATTCGCATCAAACGGTTTCGTTATGAATGCGTCAACGCTTAACTTAAGACTTTCCATCTCTGCGTTTTTACTTCCGTTGGCAGTAAGCATTATTATCGGAGTCGTAGATGTGCGGATATTCTTACGAAGTATTTTGCACATTTCAAGCCCGTCAACTTCCGGCATCATAAGATCGGTAATTATAACATCAGGCATTTCTGTATCTGCCATTGTTATACCTTCTTTTCCGTTACGTGCCACAATCACTCTGAAGTTTTCGGCAAATACGCTTTTAATAAAATCTGTTATTTCCGCATTATCATCGACAAGCAATGCTATCGGAAGATTTTCCTTTGGCGTATTTACATTCTCTTCAATTATCATTTCAGGATCTAACTCCGGCAAAGGAATAGATATTGTTACAAGAGTCCCCCTTCCTTCAACCGAACTTATTGAGAAGGAACCATGATGCATTTCAGCATAATTCTTAACCAAATATAACCCGATTCCTGTTCCTTCTTTACTTCCCGCGGTAAGAGATGACTGGAAAAATCTCTGACTTACGTATGGTAGATCCTTTTCAGGAATACCTATACCATTATCATTGACTGTTATTACACATTCATTCCCTATATTTTCCAGTGAAAGTTTTACACTTGCTCCTTCATTACAATATTTTACACAATTCGAAAGCAGATTTGTTATAATCGATTCGATCTTAACCATATCAGCATCGAGAAATAATGAAGTAAGTGCTGTCTCAAATGAACCTTCAATATTCTTTTCACGGAATTGAGCGATCTCAAATCCGGAGAAAATATTTCTGGCAAGTTCTACAATATCGAAACCTGAAAGAATCAATGCTTCATTATCATCTTCATCTATTCTGTCAAATTCAATTATCTTATGGATAATGGAATTCAGTTTTAATGCGTTACGTTGCACCACTTCAAGCTGACGGCGCATCTCTTTATCTTTGCCTGTAATCAGCATTCTGCTTACAGGAGCTATAATCATACTTAAAGGTGTCTTAAATTCATGCGACACATTTGCGAAAAATTCTGTTTTCTGCTTTGTCTGAATTAATATTCTTTCTTTTTCCTTATGTTCTGCTCTAAGACGGTTTCTTACATATATAAAGTTCACAATTCCTATTATCAGAATAAGAACCAGTAAACTCCATATTACTTTCGCCGTCGTAGTAAGATACCATGGAGGCAGAATTAAGAAAGGCAAATCCATACCTGTACTCAAAGGCCGGCCATCCAGTCCTATCTTTCGGATCTGCAGTTTATATTCTCCCGGATTAAGACTTCCGAAAGTAATCCTGTTAGAATTCTTTGGAACCATACTCCATGCATTATCCGATCCTTCGAGCATATATACAAATTTCGTCTTATTGTCATCTGAATAAGGAAGATCCGAAAATTCAAATACAAGATGATTTTCATTATATCCGAAAGTAAGTTCACTGATATTTCGCAGATTCTTATCTTCGACAGTTCTGACAGGATTATTATTTACATAAAGACCTGTCATATAAATCGGTCGTATAACTGAAGAATTCTTGAAGTCGTTAGGTGTAGTAATAGCCATACCGTCGGCATAACCCATATAGACAAAATCCTTTTCTTTATCGTAATAAAGACTTGAATATGTCCTTTCGGTATAACCTATTCGTTTTGCATTCTTTGTTATCTTATCAATAGCCCAAATGCCGTCTGAACTACTCAACCAGATTTCATCTCCGACTTCTGCCATAGAAAACAATTCTCTGTTATCAGTAATACCAAGTTTCACATAAATCGGAGTACCCGTACCTGATTTAAAGAATATAACTCCACCCGGATATGCTGTCCATATATTTCCCTTATCATCAGAAATCATTTGAGTAGGAATTCCGACGTTGTGAGGAGTATCGATCTTTTTCAGACTGAGAGTCTTATAATCTGCTTTGAAAATTCCCTCATTTGATACAAGGATCCATATATTACCTGAAACATCTTCTACTAACTGATTAATAAAGAGTCCGTTTTCTATAGATATATTATGATCGGCAATATATGTTGTCTTACATTCTCTGAGTTTTCCTTTATCAACAACAAAAAGACCACCCATACATGTCGCAATCCATAATCTGCCGTCTTTTGCTTCAAGAATATTATAAGCCCAGTTACTGTTACGTGTGAAAGTAGAATCGACAATATTAAATCTCTCAAATTTTCCCTTAGATCTGCTGTAACGGCTTATACTTCCGTCGGTAGCAACCCAGATGTCTTTGTCTTTTCCCTGATATATATGTCGTACACGATTATGGGAAAGAGAATAATCATTTTCTCCCGGTTTAAACCATCTTACTCTCAAAGCTGAATCTACGTCACCGCTTATCGAGATCAGACCATTAGTACCTCCAAGCCATATATTGGCATCATTATCTTTATATATGGAATAGAAGTGATTTCCCTGACCAATTCCGGTAATTGAAGATATAGGGACATAGGTTATATATTTATTAAAGACACTCAGAGAAATACCATAATCCGTTCCGATCCACATATTATTATCTTTATCTCTGAATAAAGACCATATAATATCATTTGCAAGGGATTCTGACATTCTGGAATCATGACGTATATGATTTACTTTGCCGTTATCATATATAAAAAGACCATTGTCAGTTCCGATTACAAGTCTTCCTTCAGCATCGGTTGCTAGTGTCTTTATTGAATTCCCGCTAAGATCTTTTATATTATCGATCTTATTATCTTTCGGCTGAAATGAATAAAGTTCCCCTTCTGTTCCGATCCAGATTACTTTCTTAGCATTGTCATAAAGCAATGAGTTAACAAAAAAATTACTTTCCTTATTATCTCCTGCTATAGTTACGCTTTCGAAAGTTCCGTTATTCTTATTATATCTTGTAAGACCGTTATATGTCCCGAAATATATATATCCGTCCGGTGTATCTATTATAGAGTAAATCGCATTACTATTTAACCCTTCTGTTCCGGAAGTCTTATATACGAATAACTTCTTATCCGACATATTAATACGGAATAACCCGGTTAGTGATCCGATCCACATATTTTCTTTATCTATAAGAATAGCTCTTACGTCTTTAATCGAGGAAAGACCGTTTATAATTGAATCGGAAGGCTGATATATTTCCTTATTTATATCATATACAAGAAGTCCTTCATCAGTACCGAGAAAAATGTAATTATCATCAACTGCCTTTAAGCAGTTAACTCTCGTATTGGAAGAAGTACCGAACTCAAAATGCTGATAAGCATTGTATCCATCATATGTATAAAGACCTTTATAAGATCCAATCCAAAGCATTCCTTTTGAATCCTGATCCATAGCGGAAATCACACTTGAACCTGCTTCCAGACTGATATTCTCAAATCTTTTATACGTAAGATTTGCTGCGTTCAAAGACACTCCTAATATTATAAATATTAATAAATGGAGAAGCTTATTCATTATAACCTTAATATTGTTGGGAAATAAGTGCGATAAATGAGTGGAATACCGCACGTTACTATCTATGTTACACCTTAATTTATTCTATTAACAAAGTTACTAAATATATAGAGATATTGTATTGATTATAAATCTCTTCACTGTTTATTTTTTACTATATATATTTAATAAAGTATTATAAATCAATGTTTTTATTGAGATTGAAGATTATGATTTCTACCTATTTAATTCACAAATCATTGATTATTAGCATAATATAAAATATCACACTTTTTAATCCCAAATAAAGAAGTCATAAGATTAGTAAATTATTGTGATATGACATAACGTATAAAAAATGTAGAGAAGTGGCTTGCTGCATCTACGTTAACATTATTGATTGAATACATCCAAATTGTACAACATTCCTTTTGTAGAGACGCAGCACGCTGCCTCCGATAATATCATATATATTTTAATTTCTTTTCAGACGTGGCATGCACGTCTGTACGTGTGATATATATCAATCAGGAGATGATCCATGTATGTATTTTCCTTTCTGTCGTGGTATTTTCCTTTTCCGAGACGCAGCATGTTGATGTTCTTCGATATATATTATATCTTCTTTTCGGAGACGCAGCATGCTGCGTCTCTACAGCTGCGTTATAATGAGAGCAAAGCGGCATTAAGGCTTGTAAAAATAAAGCATTAATCCTTTGTAGAAATAAATATCAATAACGTGTATAAACAA